>JAEZSJ010000070.1 GCA_023443985.1 Verrucomicrobiota bacterium
GGGTCGGCGGTCGGGAAGAGCGCCTGACCAAGGCGATTCAAGATCGGGATACGCGGGGCGGGAGTGGGCGCTTCGACGGGCAGGCCCGGGAACGCCAGCGCAGCCAGCAGCAGCACGCCAGGGAGGAGGCGGGTGCGGCGGGGTGGACTGGCGGGGCTGCGGCGCATGGTGGTTCAGCGCTCCAGTCGCGCGGCGAGGACCTGGTGGACCTTGGCGATGATGTCGTCCACCCGGAACGGCTTGTGGATGAAGACCTCCTGCCCGAGGTCGACAAACTGTTGTTTGATCTCGGCCGAGAGGAACCCGCTCACCACCACCACGGCGATGTCGCAGTGTTTCTGGCGGATCACCTGGAAGACGGAGATGCCGTTGAGGCGCGGCATGTTCACGTCGAGGACGACGCAGTCGATCTCGCGCGGGTGCGCCTCGAGGAAATCGAGGGCCTTCGCGCCATCGTCGACCGCCCGCACGGTGAAGCCCCGGGCCTCGAGCACGCCTTGGGTGAGGTTGCGGAGACTCTCCTCGTCCTCGACGACGAGGATCCGGCCGGTGTGTGCGCGGGCGGAGGTGGAGACGGGGCGGTCGAGGGCGGGAGCGGCGGATTGATCGGCGTCCGGCAGGTAGATCGAGAAGGCGCTGCCTTCGCCTGGGGAGCTGCGGAGGTCGATGAATCCACCGTGTCGCGACACGATGCCCTCGACAACCGCCAGGCCCAGGCCGGTGCCGCTGCCCTTCTCCTTGGTCGTGTAGAACGGCTCGAAGATTCGTTGCTGCACCGCGGGCGGGATGCCGACGCCGGTGTCCTTCACCCGCACCCATTGGTAGGTGCGGGCCGGATCGGCACCGAGGCGGGCGATCTCACGGCCGATGATCTCGCCGGTGGCGATGGTGAGCGTGCCCCCCCCGGGCATGGCATCACGGGCGTTCACGCACAGGTTCATCAGGATCTGCTGGACCTGGTTCTGGTCGGCCAGCAGCGGCGGAAGCGCCGACGCGAGGTGGAATTCGAAGTCGATCGTGCGCGGGAACGTCTCCTTCAACATGTTCCCGAGGTCGCGCACGAGCTGGTTGAGATCGAGGGGCGCCAGAAGCGTCTCGACCTTGCGGGAGAACGTGAGGATCTGGCGCACGAGCGCGACGGCGCGCTGGCCGGCCTTGAAGATCTCGTTGAGGAAGCGCTGGGTGCGTTCGTCGTTGTGCGGCGCGTTGAGCAGGAGTTCGGCGTAGCCGTTGATGACGGAGAGCAGGTTGTTGAAGTCGTGTGCGATGCCGCCGGCGAGCGTGCCGATGCTCTCGAGCTTCTGCGCCTGGCGCAGCTGGGACTCGAGCAGCTTCCGCTCGGTGATGTCCTCCCGCAGCATGATGAAGTTGGTGATGGCGCCGGCGGGATTGCGGATCGCGGAGACTTGTACGAACTCCCACCGCGGCTCGTCGGAGGGGGAGCGCGTGGCCACTTCGCCGCGCCAGGGCCGCCCGCCGCGGACCTGCCGGAGGAACGCCTGGTAGGCTTCCTCGGTCGGGTGCGCGTCGCGGAAGATGCGCTCGCGGCGCTCGAGAATCGTCTCGAGGCTTGCGCCGACGAACTCGGTGAAACGCGGATTGATGTAGCGGATGTACCCTTCGGGATCGGCGATCGCGGTGGCGAGCGGACTCTGCTCCACGGCTTGGGCGAGGATGTACGATTGCTCCTCGGCCATGTGCCGACGCGTGACATCGCGGCCGACCGCGCGCACCGCGACGATCCGGCCTGTGGTGTCGCGGCACCCGGACTGTTCCCACAGCATCCAGCGCCACCCTTGGAGGGTACGGCAGCGTACCTCGACATTGGCTTGGTACGGTGAGTCGAGGATCTGCCGCTCCGCCTGTTCGAGCACCGGATAGTCGTCGCGATGGACGATCTGTTCGAAGGGGATTCCGATCCAGCGATCGTCCCGCCGGCCGAACTTGGCGAGGAACGCCTCACTGGTGTCGATGAGCGCGCCACCGGGGTCGCGGAAACAGGCGACATCGGTCGTCGCCGGGAAGAGCTGGTCAAACGACCCGACCCAACCGGCCGGCGTCTCGGCCGGACGTTGCACTGCGGATCCCGTCATGGGCAGGACGGGAACCGCGGTGGTGCGCGGAGTGGTGGCGGGTTTGCGGCTGGTCTTGCGCATGACGGAAGACGGACGCTCAGACGAGCCCCTGGAGCAGCCCGGGCAGGCGCTGCAGTTTGTTCAGGATGGAGGCGCGGGCGAGGGTGGTTTCCCGCTCGCTCGAGCCGAAGAGAAGGCGCCAGCCCGGCAGCTCGAGCCAGGAATCGGGCTCGGGCGGCGAGATGTTTTCGAGTCCGCCGGGGATTCCCGCGTAGCACACGAGGCGGTCGGCGAGTTGCACGGCGCCCGCGAGCAGCGAGTGGTGGGGGGCGTGTTCGGGATCGTTGTGGTACTGGACGCTCTCCACGATCTCGGGCGAAAGGCGGTGGCACTGGAGATACCGTGCGCCGATGGCGCCATGGTCCCGGCCGAGCAGCTCGCGTTCAAACGCGACCACGTCGGTCGTCGAGTGCCCGTGGAAGGCGAGCAGTTCCTTGAACTCCTCGGGAAACGCATAGGCGATCACGACTTTCCCGACATTGTGCAACAACCCGACGATATAGTCGGTGTCGTCGTCGATCATCAGACTCGTGGTGGCGAGGATCTCCCGTGTCATGATCGCCGAGCCGATGCTGTGTTTCCACTGGTCCTTCCAGTTCACGGAAGGCCAGTTCCGATGGAGCTTCTCGAGTTCCTCGATCACCGGAGTGGCGGTCGCGAGTTCCCGAATCTGGCGCAGCCCGAGAAAGAAGACGGCCTCCTCGATGTTGTTCACTTTCGTCGCCAGTCCGAAGTATACCGAGTTGACGAGGCGCAGGAGGCGCGCCGTGAGCGACGGGTCGCGCCGGATGATCTCCGCGATCTGCGAGTTGAGGCCCTGCTCGGAATTGACCAGCTCCGTAAGTGCGCGGTTGATGCTCTTCAGCGACGCAAGCTTTGGGCAGCCTTCGATCCGACGGTCGATCTCCTCGTCGGTGAAGCGGCGGCCGGGCGGTGCGGGGACGGCGGTCATGAGGTGAAAATTCGGCGACGGCGATACGCGGGATGCAGCATCGGAGGCGTCGCGTTTCGTATCGGTCGCCGGAACGGACTTCTTAAGGGTGAAACGTCGCCTCCGGGAAGGGGGTTTCCCCCATGCTTCTCATGGGGTTTAGTTTTGCCAAAACGTGCCGATGTTGGCGGCATCGCCGCGTCCTCCATGTCCGCCAGCCTTCCACTTTCGCGCCCGACCGGCTCGCGCATCTTCCGGCGCCTGGTGGCGACCGGAGGTCTGTTGTTCGCCTTCGCCTGGGGGGGATGCAGCCACGCGCCGCGCCTCTCGGTCGACTGGCGCGGGGGACCGTTCTTCGAGCCGACCAACGTCGTCGGCGTGGCCCTGATGCCGGCGGATGTTCGGCGGGTTGCGGTGCTGCCGGTCCACGGTGAAACAGAGGCAACCGACGCCACGCTGGCGGTGTTGGATTCGGCCGCCCGGGCAGCTCTGTTGGAGGTGGCGCGCTTCGAGATTGTCGTCCCCGGGCGAGAGTTCACCCGGGCGGTCGGGGGAACACCGACCATCGCCACGGCCGAACTTCTCTCGTCCCGGTTGTTCGAGCGGGCGGTGAGCGAGTACGGAGCGGACGCGGTACTCTTCATCGAGGTCACCAGCTATCGGCCATATGCGCCGCTGGCGCTCGGTGTCCGCGCCAAACTGGTGCGCGCCGACGAGAGCCACGCGATCCTCTGGAGCTTCGACACCTTGTACGACTCGCGTGATCCTGCCGTCGCGAATTCGGCCAGACGACACGCCTCCGGCGGGCGGGGCGGGTTGGTCGATCCCGGTCCCGCCGCGCTGCAGAGTCCCAGCCGATACGCCGCCTACGTCTTCGCCAGCGTTTTCTCCGCGTTGCCGCCGCGACCGGCACCCGTGGTGCTTCCTCCCAATTCTAAAGTTCCGCGCCACCGCGCCGATTGAAACCACAACCGCAGATCGCCTTTCCGTCATGATCAACTCCACCAATCGCACTGGCTCCAGCCCGCAGATCGGCGGCATTCCCATTCCCGTCTCACGTCCGGCTCCGCGTACCGCGGAGGGGACCGACCGGTTCAGCACGGAGTCGCTCGACCGGCTCCGCCAAACGCTCAGCGAGCAGCCCTCCGTTCGACCCGACGTCGTCGAACTCGGCCGGTCGCTGGCCTCCGATCCCGGCTATCCGTCCGAGCCCATCGTTCGCAAACTCGCTGAGTTGCTCGTGGCGCAGCCCGGCGACGCCGAGGACGACGTGGAATGAAACGGTGATCCGGTCCCTTCCGGTTTTCCGCCGGTGGCGTTGTACGCCACCGGTTTTTTTTCGCCCGCGGACCAGTCTGCCCGACATGCTTTGACTTTGCGGAAGAGGCGCCGCTACCGTGTCGGGGCCGATGTCGCTGGAAAAGATTCTCATAGTCGACGACGAACCCATCGTCTGCAAAGCACTCCGCGAGATCCTGCCGAAGAAGCGCTTCACGGTCGCCACCGCCGGGATGCTGGCGGAGGCCGAAGCCGCGCTCGGCCGCGAGAAGTTCGATCTGATCTTCTGCGATGTGCGCCTGCCCGACGGCAGCGGACAGGACTTTCTCGAGCGGATGATGGCGTCCACTGAGCCCCCGCTTGTTGTAATGATGACCGGATACGGTTCGATCGAGTCCGCGGTGTCGTGCATGCGCGCCGGGGCCTTCGACTACCTGCTCAAGCCGTTCACGCCCGACATCATCGAGGTTCTGCTGAAGAAGGCGGAATCGTTCGGCCAGCTCGTCAAGGTGAACCGCATCCTCAGCGAGAGCGGCGACGAGGGCGATCTGCTCGGGGACAGCCCCGTGATGCGGCGTCTGCGACAGCTGATCCTGAAGGTCGCCCCGACCGACGCTACGGTGCTCCTGACCGGCGAGAGCGGCACGGGAAAGGAGATGGTGGCCCGCGAGCTGTATCGCAACAGTCCGCGGAAGAGCGCGCCCTTCATCAAGGTCAACTGCGCGGCTGTCAGCGAGAACCTGATGGAGAGCGAGTTCTTCGGCCATGAGCGCGGCGCGTTCACCGGTGCGACCGAACGCCGGGAGGGCCGCTTCGAACTCGCCAACGGGGGCACGCTGCTGCTCGACGAGATCAGCGAGATCCCCATGCATCTCCAGGCGAAGCTGCTGCGAGTGCTCCAGGAGAAGGAGTTCGAGCGGGTGGGGGGCAACAAGACGATCAAGGCCAATGTCCGAATCTTGGCTACGTCCAACCGGGACCTGCTGCACTCCGTGGCCGAGGGAAAGTTCCGTCAGGACCTCTACTACCGGCTCAATGTCTTCCCGATCCACGTGCCGCCCCTGCGCGAACGGGGCGAGGACATCGTGCTCCTGGCCGACGCCTTCCTGAAACGCTATGCGCGCAAGCACGGCATGAAGTCGCCCGGTTGGTCGGAGGCGTCGGCGAATTCGATTCGTGATTACAGTTGGCCGGGCAATGTGCGCGAATTGCAGAACACCGTGGAACGGGCGGTGATCCTCGCCGAACCGGGCCGCGCGATACCGCCGGCGTTGTTGAACCTGCCGCTCATGTCCCCGGCCGCCTCGGCGCCGGCGTTGTCCGTCCCGGTTGCGACTGCCGTCCCGCCGCCACCGCCCAGCGATCCGCTGCCCGTCGCGGTGTCTGCCCCGGTGGCTCCGGCGGATCCTGAGTTCCTCTCGCTCGACGACCTCGAGCAGAAGCACATTTTGGATGCACTGAGGAAGACGAATGGGAACCGCACCCAGGCGGCGGCCATCCTGAAGATCAGTATTCGAACTTTGCGCAACAAATTGAACCTCTACCGGGAGCAGGGGGTCGCGGTTGCGCTCATCGGGCAGGACGAAGCGGAGTGACGCGGTTGGTGCCACCGACTGCGCGGCGACAAGCGGCAGCCACGGTGCTGTCGCGGAGAGCGTGCCCATCCTCTTCCCGGGGCGGGGCCGTCGTGCTGCGCTCCGCACTCTAGTCTTGGGCTCGGCCCGGGCCGCAATCCAGCTGGTGCGTGCCTGGCGCCCACGGCGCGCCCGCTGCTTTCGCCCCGCGGTGCCGCCCCGTTCGCTGCGTATCCGATAAACAGTATTGCGCTGCCTCGCTTCCGGCGTGATCGGCGGCTTTGTCGGAAAAACTGTTGCAAGTGACGGAGTGGGAGGAGGAAGGGTGGGAGTTGAGAACTCTGGTAAAAAGTCGCTTGCGTGGGGGAGCGCGGGTGGCAGTGTCCGCCGCTCTCAACCAGTTCTTTGGACGGACAGCGGTCGGCGGCGAGGTGCACGAAGCGCCCGATGGAACAGAAAGTGAAAGAAAGTTCCAAAAAGCTGCTTGACGGCGGTAAGTGCAATCGGCACGGTTGAGCTCTTTCCCTCACGGGGAAGCTTCTTTGAAATCTCTGAAGTGCGATCGATTGGAGTACCCAGTCAAAAACTTAAGTTATACAGTAACCTGTCCGGAGGAATCCGGCAGGTGTAGTTCGTGAATCACTAGGATTTATGAACTCTCTTTATCGGAGAGTTTGATCCTGGCTCAGAATGAACGCTGGCGGCGTGGTTA
>JAEZSJ010000275.1 GCA_023443985.1 Verrucomicrobiota bacterium
AGCACCGGCCCGATCACCCAGTTCTGCACGAGCGAGAGCGTGAGCACCCGGCCGTCGGCGAAGACCTTGGGCAACTGCGAGTACTTCACCTTCGCCAGCGGCGGGTACATCATGAGGATGAGCCCGAGCGCGATGGGGATATTGGTCGTGCCGACGGTCAGCGGCGCGAAAAACGCCGACGGATCGGTGAGCACGAAGTGCCCGAGCGCCACGCCCAGCGCCATCGCGCCGAAGATCCAGAGCGTGAGGTAGCGGTCGAGGAACGAGAGGTTCTTGGCGACGGGTTCGGACATGTCGAAGGGTGGATTTCGGTATTCGGAGACCACAGAAGGCAACGAAGAGAACGAAGACGGAAGGAGACCGAAGATCCGGAGGACCGAACTCCGGGTTCTTCGTTACCTTCTGTCGGGATCGGTCGTTCAGGTATTCGCCGTCAGTTGGTCGCGGCGGCCGGCGGCGTAGGCGGTGAAGGTGCGGCGGATCTCGTTCCGCACGCGGCGGAAGACCTCCAGCTTCTCCTCATCGGTGCCGGTGGCGTGCGCCGGGTCCTCAAAGGGCCAGTGGTGGCGGTTCACCTGGCCGGGGAAGATCGGGCAGGCCTGGTCGGCGACGCCGCAGACAGTGATCACCGTCTCCACTTTCTGGTTCATGAACTCGGTCATGGACTTCGAGCGATGAGCAGAGAGGTCGATGCCGATCTCCTGCATCACCGCGACGGCGAGCGGGTGGACGTGGCCGGCGGGTTTCGAGCCGGCGCTCTGCACATCGAGGAGGTCGCCGGCGACGGCGCGCAGGATGCCCTCGGCCAGATGCGAACGACACGAGTTGCCCGTGCAGAGGATGAGGACGGTGGGCTTGGTGGTGTTGCTCATGGAGAGGGAAAAAGAAGACCGTGGGCCGCAGCCCACCCCTCGGGCACGGACGCCAGCATCTTGGACGAGATCATGGGGCGCGCACCGCGCACGGCGCGGCCCCGGACTTCGCCAAACGCGCACGGACCTTCGCGAGTTTTGCGGCGTCGCGCCGGAACTGAGGGTCCTCGCCGACGCAGTCCTGCAGGCAGGCGAGGTTGGCAACGAGCTTGCGCGACGGCTCGGCCGGCAGCGCGTAGACGATCCAGTTGCCCTCGCGCGCGCACTCGACCAGCCCGCGCTCCTTGAGGTACGCGAGGTGCTTGGACACCTTCACCTGCGGCTCGCCGAGAATCTCCTGCAGGTGGCATACGCAGAGCGGCCCGCCACCGAGCAAGGCCAGCAGCCGCAGCCGGGTGCGATCGCAGAGGCATTCGTAGATGCGGACGAGATCCATGCCGCGCAACATGCCTACGGCGGCATATTCCGCAAGCGGCATATTGTTACGAATGCGCGACGGCGCCGTATCCCGGGGCGGGCTCGGCCGCGCCTTCCGCCTACCCGGCGGTGCGGGCGAGGTAGACGGTGCTCGCCGAGTCGCGATCGAGCAACGGATTGGGGAACGTCACGATCTCCGCGCGCGCCGACGCGAACACGGTGCGCAGCAGGCCGAGGAACTCCTCGTCCGGCGGATCGTCGGACCACATCGAAAACACGCCGCCGGGGTGAAGCTGCGCGGCCAAACCGCCCAGCCCGGCCGGGGTGTAGAAGGCCGCGTTGCCGGGATTCAGGAGGTTGCGCGGCGAGTGGTCGATATCCAACAACACCGCGTGGAAGCGCCGTCCCTGGTCGAACCCCTGCGGCGCGGTGGCCAGCGCGAAGAAATCGCCCTCCACCAGGCGGCAACGCGGGTCGGCCACGAGCTTCGGGCCGTTGGGCACGAGCCCGCGCTGGTGCCACTCGATCACGGGCGCGAGAAAATCGATCACCACGAGCGAGCGCACCGATGGGTGCGCGAGTGCCGCCACCGCGGTGTAGCCCAGCCCGAGCCCGCCCACGACCACATCGCATTCGCGCCCGCCCAGCTCCGCCAGGCCGAGGTCCGACACGGCGTCCTCGACCGCGTGGAAGAGGCTCGTCATCAGGAACTCCTCGCCGAGCTTCACATCGTAGACCTCGAGGTCGCCGAGCATCGCCACGCATTTGCGCCGCAACGACAATTCGCCCAGCGGCGTCGGCCGGTAATCCAGTTCCTCGAAGTATTTGCTCATGGGATGGGGCGTGGGCGCGGCGGCTCACCGCCGACGCGGCCCGAGCAGTAGCGGCGCGAAGCGGCCGACGCAAAGCGCCAATCTGGGACCAGCCAGCGATCCGGAGACCCCGCGGTTCAGCCGCGCGCCGACCAGATCAGCCAACCGGCGCCACCAAGCACCAGCAGACCGCAGATGCGGCGCAGCCACTTCGCACCGGCGGAACTGCCGTTCCAGTCGAGGACCTGCTGGACCTTCTCGGCGGATACACCGGCGGCGACGATGAGCACGCAGTGGCCGACGCCGTAGGCGAGCAGCAACAACACGGCGAACCCGGGCTGCGTGCGCGCCACACCGAAGATCACGCCGAGCACCGGCGCGAGGTAGGCGAAAGTGCACGGCCCGAGCGCCACGCCGAAGATCAGCCCGAGCAGCAACGCGGCGGCCTTGCCCTGGAAACGCGGCAAGGAGAGCCCTCGCTCCCAAGGCAACTGCAGGATCTCGAGCAGATGCAGGCCGACCAGCAGGAGCACGGCGGCGACCGCGTAGTTGGCCCAAGGGCCCACGTCCCCGAGCATGCGACCCGCGGCGGCGGTGAGCCCGCCGACCGCGGCAATCGAGATCAGGATACCCAGCGCGAAGAGCAGCGCGTAGCCGAAGGCCTGGCGCGAGGTCGTGTTCTTGCGCTCGGCAATGAAGCCGACGATGAGCGGGATGCTCGCGAGATGGCAGGGGCTGAGCACGAGACTCGCCACGCCCCAGCCGCCGGCGGCGACCACCGCCAGCCACGGCGCGCCGGTCATGGCGCCGCTCAACCAGGTGAAGATGGTGTCCATCAGGTCAATTCTCGGAAGACGACCCCACAGAAGGTAACAAAGGAAACGAAGATCGAGCCGAGAAGAGAAGAGGCGGCTCCGGATCGCTTTGGGAAACCGCGGTCACCGCTCCCGGGCCTTCGTTCTCTTCGTTACCTTCTGTGGTGTGTTTGTTCGGTTTCAGGGT
>JAEZSJ010000316.1 GCA_023443985.1 Verrucomicrobiota bacterium
GTGCCGCACCGCGTGGCGCGCACCCGCTGGATCGCGCGGCTCGTGGCCGCGGGTTTGTTCGCGGGCGGTCTTGCCCTGGGCTGGCCGAAGACGGCGGACACCGCGGCCGGCAACGCGGCGGAGTCGCTGCAGCCCGACTGGCAACCGTGGTCGACCGAGACCGTGGAGCGACTGCGCGCCGAAGGGCGGATCATCTATGTGGACTTCACCGCGCGGTGGTGCGTCACCTGCCAGGTGAACAAGGGCGTGGTCTTCGGTTCCGACGAGGTGCTGCGCGAGTTCCGCGACCGCAAGGTCGCGACGCTGCGCGCCGACTGGACGCGCCAAGATCCGAAGATCACGGCGGAGTTGCAGCGTTTCGGCCGCGCGGCGGTGCCGGTGAACCTCGTCTATCTGCCCGGCCGGGCGGAGCCGCTGCTGCTGCCCGAGGTGCTCTCCCCCGGCATCGTGCTGGAGGCGGTGCGCGGGGAAAGGTGAGCGAAGGCGGTGTCTGCAGGCCAGTGGTGACCGTCTACTTCGACTGCCTGCGCTCTCGAACAAGTTCGGCCATGAAACCACGCCCGCAATGTTGCGGGACTGGCATCGAGCAGCGTGCCGCTTCGGCCAAGGGATAAGCCGGAAGCAGTTTGCTCTCGGTTGGAACCGTTCGATGCATCGCGCCGAAGCGTGGCTCTTTGCTCTGCATCAAGGCAGCCGTCATGCGTAGACCGTGTGTGCGGCGGGTTGCGAGAACTGGAAACGTCGTTCCGGTATCCGCCGCTTCCACCCGAACCCGCCGCTCCCCCGCCATGCTTCGCTCATCCGCCCTCCATTGCTCGCCGCTGCTCACGGCGTTCCTGCTCACCTCCGTGCTCGGCGCCGCCGAGGACACCTCCGGCTGGGCCCCGTGGCCGTATCTTGAACCGGTGCCCGGCTCCGCGCTCGACCTGACCACACTCAACGGCGCCGAGCCCGCCGGCGCGCGCGGCCGGATCGTGGTGAAGGACGGCCACTTTGCGACCGAGGCCGACGGACGCCGGATCCGCTTCTGGGGCTGCAACATCAGCAGCGAACAGAACTTCCTCTCCGCCGCCGAGGCCGACGTGCTCGCGCGCCGGCTCGCCGCGGGCGGGGTGAACATTGCGCGGCTGCACCACATGGACAACCCATGGTCGGTCGCCTCCGGCGGCAGCATCTGGTCGCCGGACCGCCGCGACCACTCGCGGATCGACCCCGCGCAGCTCGACAAGCTCCACCGCCTCGTCGCCGCGCTGAAGGCGCGCGGCATCTACTCGAACATCAACCTCAAGGTCTCGAAGACGCTCGTGCCCGAGGACGGCTTCCCGGAGTCGATCGCGCAGACGCCGCCGTTCCAGAAGCAGGTCGACTGCTTCCAGCGGCGGATGATCGAGCTGCAGAAGGAGTATGCGCGCCAGCTGCTCTCCATCCGGAATCCGTATACTGGCTACAGTCTCGCGGAGGATCCGGCAGTGGCGATCGTCGAGATCAACAACGAGAACTCGCTGCTCGGCCAGCGCACCCGCGACATCGGCCGGCGGCTCGAACAGCTCCTGCCCGAGCCGTTTCGCACCGAGCTCGCGCAGCTCTGGAGCGCGTGGCTCGCGAAGAAGTACGCCGACGACACCGCGCTTGCCGCCGCCTGGCGGCAGGGCGCCACGCCGCGCGGGCCTTCGCTGCTCGGCGCCGCCCATCGCTGGCAACCCGATGCGCTGCCCGGCAACCGTGTGGAGGTTGTCCCCGCCGCCGACGCCACGGCGGTGGAGCTGAAGGTCCTCGAGGTCGACAGCATCCGTTGGCACACGCAGGCGTACATCGGCGGGCTGCCGCTGGAGAAGGACCGGACGTACACGCTCGAGTTCGAGGCGAAGGCCGACACCCCGCGGCCGTTGCAGGTCGTGGTCTGCCGCGACGATCCGCGCTGGCGCACCGACAAATGGCGTACCCGCGGGCTCAACACGCCGATCGAGATCGGCACCGGGTGGACCCCGCTCAAGTTCGTGTTCGTCGCGCACTCGACGGTGGACGTGCCGTCGCGGCTCAGCCTGATCGTCGGCCACAAACCCGGCACCGTGTCCGTGCGGAACCTGAGACTCACACCCGGTGCGGACGGCACGGGCTTGTTGCCCGGCCAATCGGCCCGCGGCGGCACCGTGCCGCTCCCGACCACGCCGGCAGCGGCGCAGTGGAAGGACTGGATCTCCTTCCTGATCGAAACGGAGACGGCGTACGCGAACGAGCTGCGCGACTTCCTGCGCGAGGACCTCGGCGTGCGCGCGCCGATCATCTGCTCGCAGATGAACTACGGCGGCATCGCCGGCCTCGCGCGCGAGCAGGGGATGGATTTCGCCGACGCGCACTACTACTGGCAGCACCCGGATTTCGGCGGGCCGACCCACGGCTGGAACCGCGAGTTCTGGGCGACGCTCAACACCCCGCAGCTCGCCGAGTTCGAGGACCGCTGGTTCGGCGAGATCGGCGGCATCGCCCAGCTGCGGGTGAGCGGAAAGCCGTTCTCGGTGAGCGAAGTCGACCACCCGTTTCCGCACGACTACGGCTGCGAAATGTACCCGACGATCGCGACCTTCGGCGGGTTGCAGGACTGGGATGCGCTGTATCCATTCGACATGGTCGAAGGCGCAAACCCCGACCCAGGCAGCGGAGCGAAGACCTTCTTCGACCAGCACCGCAACCCGGGCCGCTGGGGCTTCGCGCCGTTTGCGACGCTCACGTTCCGCAACGGGCTCGTGCCGCCCGCGGCCGCCGCGAAGGAGCTGCGCATCGGCGCGCCGCTCTGGGGGGAGGAGGCGCATGTCGACGTGCTCTGGCTGCGGCACCTGCCCGGCCGGCCGATCGGCTTCCTCACCGATCGGCTCAGCGTGAGCGATCGTCCGCTCGGCGGCGGCGAGCCGGCGCGCGTGGAGCAGACCGGCACGCCGGCGCTCACCTCGATCCGCATGGAGCGCGCGCCGCAGGGGCCGGTGTACGTCGTGTCCGCCGCGCGGGCCGCGGCTGCCACGGGTTTCATCGGCGGTGCGACGATCGACGCCGGAGCCCTGAAGGTCGCGTGCGAGCGCTTCGGCCTGGATTTCGCGGCCGTGACGGCGGTGGCTCTCGATGGCGCGGCGATCGCGGAGTCGCGGCGCGTATTGGTGACACTCGTCGCGCGCACCGAGAACCCCGGCATGGTCTGGGACGCGGTGCGCAAATCCGTCAACGACCGCTGGGGCCACGGCCCCATGACGGCCGAGCCGGTTCCCGCGACGATAACGCTTGCCGGCGCGGCCGGCGCCACGGTCTATGCGCTCGAGCCGGATGGTTCCCGCGCGAGGGGCGTCCCCGCACAGAACGCGGGCGGCGCGTTGACCTTCTCCGCCCGCGCCGCCGACCGCACCATCCATTACGAGATCGTCCGGGAGTGACGCCGACGGGTCGACGGGCGATTGCGGTTAATGCGGCGCACGCAGCGCGGGCTCGCCCGGCGGTCGGGGTGCTCCATTCTGACGCTCGGCTTTCACGCAGTCCGCCACCCGCTGTCATGCAACCCGCTCTTCCCCGCCGGCAGTTTCTCCGCTGCGCCGCCCTTGGCGGTGGCGCGCTCGGTCTCTCCTCCCTGATTCTCCCCGCCGCCGCCGCCCGCGGAGGCGGTGTGGACGCCGCCGCGCCCGCCGACGTCGACACGCAGCGGCTGCGGCGTGTGCGCGACGCGATGCTGGCGATGCAGCGCCGCGCGTGGGAGCAGGGCACGGCGGCGCAGGCGCTGCTCGAACTCGGCGAGGAGGACATGGTCGTGCTGCTGGCGAAGGACGCGGTCGTGAACCAGCTCAAGGACGGACGGCTCGGCCTCAACGAGGGCAGCGCGCCCGTGTGCGACCCGTGCGTGAACGGCGAGCCGGTGCTCTTCGCCGCGCGCGTCACGGGCGACGCGACGCTGCGACACGCCGCCGATCGCATGCTCGAGTTCGCCCTCCACAAGGCGCCGCGCACGCGCGACGGGATCGTGTTCCACAACCAGATCGAGAACCGCATCTGGGTCGACGCGTTCTATATGTTGCCGCCGTTCCTCGCGGTCGCCGGCCACCCGGTGGAGGCGATGAAACAGTGCGCCGGATTTCGCCGCATCCTGCAGGACCCGAAGACCAGGCTTTACTCGCACATGTGGGACGCCGACCGGCAGGACTTCGAACGCCGGGCGTTCTGGGCGTCGGGCAACGGCTGGGCGCTCGCCGGCCTGGCCCGCGTGCTCCGCGCGTTGCCCGCGACGATGTCGGCCGAGAAGGCGCAACTCGCGGAGTGGATCCGCGAGCTCGTCGACGCCGTGCTTCCCTGGCGGCGTGCGTCCGACGGGTTGTTCCACGACGTGCTCGACGACTCCGGCACGTTTGTGGAGACGAACTTCGCCCAAATGCTCGCGTACACGCTCTATCGCGGCGTCGCCGAAGGTTGGATGCCGCGATCCTGGCTCGCCACGGCCGAGTCGCTGCGCGACGCCGCGATCGCGAAGGTCGATGGGTTCGGCCTGGTGCAGGGCGTGTGCGGCGCGCCTCATTTCAACCGGCCCGGAACATCGACGGAGGGGCAGGCGTTCCACCTGCTGATGGAAGCGGCACGCCGGTCCTGTTGAGCGACGCCGCGGGTCGGCACGCGATTGTCGTCGCCGCCCCGACATCGGGCGGAGTGCCGCGGGTGCGGTCGCGTGGCGCGGTCGGCCGAGGGCCGGCAGCAGTCGAGGGTTTGGCGGGGTGATGGTGTACGGTTGGCGATGTTCCGCGCCACCGTCCTTGCCACCCTCGGAATCGCCGTCGTCGCCCTGCCGTCCGGCTGCGCGACCGGTCCGGCCGCATTGGAGCGCGCGGAGCGCGATCGTCTCGAGCGTTCGCGACCGGTTCCGATGCGCGCCGGAACGGCGTCGCCCTTGCCCGGCGCGGACGCGCCGCTGGCCGAGCAGGTGCGCTACGCGCTGCTGCACCATCCGGCGGTGTTTGGCGCCTACTCCGAGTGGCGCGCGGCAGTCGCCTCCATTGCCCCGGCGGGAGCGCTGCCCGATCCGCAGCTCACCTTCGAGGCGGATGTGGCGCGCACGGTGATGGCGCTGATGCCGGGCCTGATGTTCGACCTCATGTCGCCCGGCAAACGCGTTGCGATGGCGCGCGAGATGGCCGCGAGCAGCGAGGTCGCCCACCGCGAGTATCTCGCGTCGGCGGTGCGCGCGGCGGGGGCTGTGCGGGAGGCCTGGGTCGAGCTCGCCTATGTCGACGAGGCGGTGCGGCTGCGGGAACACTCGCTCGGGCTGCTTGAGCAGTCGTCCGAGCTCGCCTCCGCTGCGTATTCGACGGGCGCAGGCATGGCCACGTTCGAGGGGCAGATCAGGTTCGCCAACGAGACCGCCCGGATCCGGGCGGAGCTGGAGGCGCTCTCGGAGCGCCGTCGCGCCGCGCAGGTCGGGTTCAAGGCCGCCCTCGGGCTCCGGCGGGAGGATTCCGACCCGGCGTGGCCGCGGCCGACGCTGACACCCTCCGCGGTGCCGACGGAGGAGGAGCTCTGGCAGCGGGTCCTCGGGGCCAATCCCGAGCTCGCGAAGATGCGCGCGATGGTTGACATGGCCGTCGCCGGCGAGGAGGTCGCGCGGCAGAGACGTTGGCCGGATTTCACCGCCGGCTTGATGGCGGATGTGAAGCCGGCCCCCTGGATGTGGCGTCCCACCGCAACCATGACGCTGCCTCTCTGGCGGAAGAAGATCACGGGGCAGATCGAGGCGGCCCGGGCGCGGCGCGACGC
>JAEZSJ010000051.1 GCA_023443985.1 Verrucomicrobiota bacterium
GCACCTTCGTCGTCAACGACCTGCTCCGCCGCGTGCTCGAGCTCGAGTTCGGCCCCGACAAGGTGAAACACGTCCGCAACATCACCGACGTCGACGACAAGACCATCCGCCGCTCCCGCGAGGAGCACCGCGCCCTCGCCGAAGTGACGAAGCAGTGGACCGACAAGTTCCACGCCGACTGCGACGCGCTGAACTGCCTGCGCCCCCACGTCGAGCCCACCGCCACCGGCCACATCCCCGAGCAGGTCGGCATGATCGCCGAGCTCATGCAGAAGGGCCACGCCTACGCCACCGCCGATGGCTCCGTGTATTTCAAGGTCGGATCCTTCCCCGGCTACGGCGCCCTCTCCCGCGTGAAGGAACGTGAACTCCAGCTCGGCTCCGCCCTCGCGGGAAAACCGCAGACCGCCGACGCCGACGAGAAGGAGGACGGCTCCGATTTCGCGCTCTGGAAAGCCTGGAAACCCGAAGATGGCGACGTGAAGTGGCCCGGCCCCGCCGGCGCCGCCGCCGGCCGCCCCGGCTGGCACATCGAGTGCAGTGCGATGAGCCGCAAGCACCTCGGCGAGACGATCGACCTGCACACCGGCGGCGAAGACCTGCTCTTCCCCCACCACGAGAACGAGATCGCCCAGACCGAGTGCTGCACCGGTCACGCCTTCGCGCACCACTGGTACCACAGCAAGCACCTCATGGTCGACGGTGCGAAGATGTCGAAGAGCCTCGGCAACCTCTACACGCTCGACGACCTCGAGGCCAAGGGCTTCAGCCCGATGGCGCTGCGCTACACCCTGCTCGCCGGCCACCCGCGCAAGCAGCTCAACTTCACCCTCGACTCGCTCCACGCCGCCGAGAAGGCGCTCGCCACGCTGCGCCACTTCCGCGCCGCCCTGTCACCGACTGGCGGTGATGCCGCCGCGTTCGAGCCCGTCTTCGCCGCCCTGCGCGACGACCTCAACACCCCCGCCGCCCTCGGCGCGCTGTTCACGATCGTCAACCGCGGCCCCGCCGGCGTCTCGCTCGCCGCCTTCGACCGCGTGCTCTTCGCCCTCGGCCTCAAGCTCGACGCGCCGGCCGCACCCGTCGCCGAAGCGCCCGCCGAGGTGAAGGACCTCGCGGCCCAGCGCTGGGCTGCCAAGCAGGCGAAGAACTGGGCCGAGGCCGACCGTCTCCGCGGCGAGATCACCGCGCGCGGCTGGGCGATGCTCGACAGCAAGACCGACTACAAGCTCGAGCCCGCGAAGAAGTAGCCGGTGCTCGTTCAAGGGCTTCCGTCGTAGGGGCGTCGCTCGCCGAAGCCCGTGGCGCGGTGCTTTAGCCCGCGCCGCTCGACTCTGTGCGCGCACCAATCTTCGCAAAACACGCCGGCCGCCCTGCCCATCTCTGTCGGTGCGCCCTGAAGGGACGCACCACGGGCCGTCCCTTCGCTCGATCCACGCAGCATTGGCACCGCCCTATCCGTCGGACCGCATCCATCGGGCGGCGACAAGCACCGACCCTACCGCAAGCGTGAAGGCGCCGCGTCCTTGGCGGACCGCGCGCGGCCAGGCGCCCCGTTTTCCCGTGGCGGAAACGAGCGAGCATTTCGCCGCGGCGCACGTTGCCCGTGCGCCGCGTTTTCGCGCCAACTCGCTCCGGGTTACTTCCGGATCGCGTAGGCGGCGTTCTTCGCGAGTTCGTCCTGCGTCTTCTGGAACGCGGCGTTGACCTCGTCGTCGGTGAGCGTCCGGTCGTCGGCGCGGTACACCAGCGAGAACGCGAGACTCTTCTTCCCCTCGGGCAGACCCTTGCCCTGGTACACGTCGAAGAGGCGCACGTTCTCCAGCGCGAGCTTGCCGCCGGTCGCGGCGCGCGCGGCCTTGGCGACATCGCGGCGCACGGTCTCGGCGGCGGCGCCGGCGTCGACCACGAGCGCGATGTCGCGCAGCGCGGGCGGGAACAGACTGATGGACTTGAACTTCGCGCGCGGCTGCGCCGTGGCGACCTTCTCGGGCAGCACGTACAGGATACCGGCGACGACACCGCTCGCGATCCCGAGCTTGCGCAGCATCTCCAGATTCAGGAGACCGCAGCGGGCCTCGCAGCCGTCGGTCAACCGGCCGAAGGTCGCGGAGTGGCCCGGTTGCCAGCCGCCGCTGGTCGCAGCAACGGGCTCGACGCGCAGCGCCTCGAGGTTGACGCCCGCGTTCGCCGCGAGCACGGCGAGGTGGCGTTTGGCGGTGTAGAAATCGCCGGGGGCGCGGGCAAGCCACTGCGCCTCCTCCGATTCCGTGCGGATCACGAAGCCCACGGAGAGGCACTCGTAGATCTTGCCGTCGACCTCGCGGAACGTGCGGCCGACCTCGAAGAGCTTCGTCGCGCCGGTGCGGCGGTCCTGGTTGAGGCGGAGGTTCTCGAGGAGGCCGTTGATGAGCGAGGCGCGCAGGTGCGAGTACTCCTCGGTGAACGGGTTCGCGAGCCCGAGCGTCTTCGCCGCGGCCTCGGAAACCCAGGCGGCCGTCTCCGGACCGGAGCGCTGCGAGTAGTTCGCGCACTCGTGGAAGTGCTGACCGACCAGGTACGCCACGGCGGCGCGGTTGAACTCGGTGATCGGGTCGTCGTCCTCGGGCAACGCGACCGCGGTCACGGGCGCCGCCGGGATCTTCTCGCAGCCGTGCAGGCGCACGACCTCCTCGACCAGGTCGACGCCGCGGTCGAGGTCGCCGCGCCAGCTCGGGACCTTCACGGTCCAGGTCACGCCGGTGAGACGGGTCGTGTCGGCGCGCTCCTCGACCTCGAGTTCGAGCGCCTCGAGCAGCTCGCGCATCGCGGCGTCCGGGATGTCGTAGCCGGCGCGCGCGCGGATGAAGTCGGGCGTGGTCTCGATCGCCGTCTCGGTCACGGGCTCGGCGCCGACATTGAACAGCGGGCCCACGACATTGCCGCCGGCGGTCTCGAGGATGAGGTCGATCGCGCGCAACGCCGCGGGCAATACGCCGCGCGGATCGACGCCGCGCTCGAAGCGGTACGCGCTGTCGGAGGAGAGCCCGAGCTTCTTCGAGGTCCAGCGGATGCCGGTCGGCTTGAAGAACGCGCTCTCGAGCACGAGGTCGGTCGTGGTCGGGTCGACCTCGGCGTTGGCGCCGCCCATGATGCCGGCCACGACGAGCGGCATCTCGGCATCGGCGATGACGAGCATCCGGCCGTTGAGCACTCGCTCCTTGTTGTCGAGGGTGACGAGCTTCTCGCCGGCGCCCGCGCGGCGGATGATGAGGCGGCGGCCGGCGATCTTCTTCGCATCGAAGGCATGCAGCGGCTGGCCGGTCTCGAGCAGGACGAAGTTGGTCACGTCGACGACGTTGTTGATCGGGCGCAGGCCCACGGCCTGCAACGCCTCCTGCAGCCACGCGGGGCTGGGGCCGATCTTCACGCCGGCGATCACGTGCGCGGTGTAGTGCGGGCAGTCCTCCTCGGCCGCGACCGCGACCGACTCGAGCAGGTGCGGCACCGCCGGCGCGGAGGTCGCGGGCGAGACGGCTTTGATCTCCGGATACCGGAGCGGCAGGCGGAACCACGCGGCGAGCTCGCGCGCGAGGCCGAGGTGCGAGAGGCAGTCGGGGCGGTTGGGCGTGATCTCGAGGTCGAACACGACATCGCCCGCGCCGAGCGCCTCGTGGATCGGGGTGCCGAGCGTCGGGTTGTTCGGGAGCACGAGCAGGCCGCCGTGGTCCTCGCCCAGGCCGAGTTCGCGGGCCGAGCACATCATGCCGTTCGATTCGACGCCGCGGATCTTGGAGACCTTGATCTTGAAGTCGCCCGGCATCACGGCGCCGGGGAGCGCGACCGGCACGCGGTGGCCGGCGTCGCAGTTGGGCGCGCCGCAGACGATCTGGATCGGCGCGGCCTCGGGGGCGACGCGCACGGTGCAGACGGAGAGCTTGTCGGCGCCCGGGTGCTTGTCGCGGGTGACGATCTCGCCGACGACGACCTGGGCGATCGGCGCCAGGCCGGTGCGGTGGACACCCTCGACCTCGAAGCCGATCATGGTCAGGGCGTGGGAGATTTCGTCGACGGAACGCTCCAGATTCAGGTAACGGCGCAGCCAGTTGAGGGACAGTTTCATGGGAGCAAAGGGAGCCGGTGGAAGCTAGAAGCTAGGAGTTGGAACTTAGAATGGCGGAAGCGTAGGCCTCGAGGAGTTTGGCCACTTCGTCCAGCTGAGGACGGAGCGTGGTCGTGTCGGCAAACCCGAGGTCCTTGGCGAGGATCAGGTAGTACTGGCACTCCTCGAGCGAACCTTGGGCGATGTTGAGAAAGCGGGCCTTGTCGCTCGGACTCCGTTTCTTGAAGCCTTCAGCGATGTTGGCGGCGATCGACACTGCGGCGCGGCGGAATTGGGAAGTCAGACCGTAAAGCTCGGATTTGGGGAACGCGTCCGTCACGCGATACGCCGCCAGCACGAAGGCATGCGCCTTCTGCCAAACGACGAGATCGGTGAAAGCTTTGGCCGGAGGACGGTCCATTCTAGATCCTAGATTCTAGCTCCTAACTTCTCGGCAATTCGCCTCAGGCGAATTGCCGCAGGAACCGCGCGTCGTTCTGGTAGAAATAGCGGATATCATCGACACCGTAGAGCATCATGGCGATGCGCTCGATGCCCATGCCGAACGCGTAGCCGGTCCACTCGTTCGGATCGTAGCCGACGGACTCGAACACGGCCGGGTCGACCATGCCGCAGCCCATGATCTCGACCCACTCCTTGCCGATCTTGCCGAGGTGCTTGGCCGAGAGGTCGACCTCGAAGCTCGGCTCGGTGTAGC
>JAEZSJ010000102.1 GCA_023443985.1 Verrucomicrobiota bacterium
GCCCTCGGCCGCGATGTCGACAAACCCCGCAACTTGGCGAAATCCGTCACCGTGGAGTGATGCGCCACGCTTGAAAACGGCGCGCGAGGTTCCGCCCTTGCTCTCCGGAACGCCGCGCTCCGCAAGCATCCGCCCTCCAGCCTCTCGTCGCTCCTCCCTCGCCTTCCCTCCGCCATGGCCCTCCTCCCGCCGCTCGAAATCAAACCCGATCGCGCCACCTTCCGCCGCCTCTGCGCCGAGGGCAATGTCGTCCCCGTCTATGCCGACCTCATGGCGGACATCGAGACGCCCGTCTCCGCCTACGCCAAGGTCAAGGGCTCCGGCCCCGCCTTCCTCCTCGAATCCATCGAAGGCGGCGAACACCTCTCCCGCTACAGCTTCATCGGCGTGCGCCCGCGCAAAGTCTTCGCCATCGGCCCGGAGACCACCCTCGTCCGGCTGGCGGACGGCTCCACGCAACGCATCCCCACCCCCGCCGACCCGCTCCAGATCCTCGAGGACGACCTCCGCGGCACGCGCCCGGTGAAACAGCCCAACATGCCGCCGTTCATGGGCGGCGCCGTCGGCTTCATCGGCTACGAATACATCAACCGCATCGAGCCCACCGTCCCGGTGCCGGCCGCCAACGACCAGGGCCTGCCGCTCCTCTACTTCATGCTCGCGGACTCGCTGGTCATCTTCGACCGCGCCAAGCAGACCCTCCGCCTCCACGTCAACGCCCACATCACCGGCGACGAGATCGACGCCGCCTACGACGCCGCCGTGGCCGAGGTCGAAAACCTCCGCACCCTCCTGCAGACGCGCCGCGAACTCACCCCCATCGCCCTCGCCGAACGCCCGAGGCTCTCCGTGCCGCCGGGCAACTTCACCAAGGCCGAGTTCGAGAAGGCCGTCGACGACACCAAGGAGTTCATCCGCGCCGGCGACATCATCCAGGTCGTGCTCTCCCAGCGCTTCCGCCGCCCCTTCGCCAAGTCGCCGCTCGATCTCTACCGCGCGCTCCGCACCGTCAACCCGTCGCCCTACATGTTCATCCTCGACGCGGGCGACTTCGCCATCGTCGGCGCGTCTCCGGAAGTCCATGTCAAGGTGACCGACAGCCTCGTCGAGATCCGCCCCATCGCCGGCACCCGCCCGCGCGGCGCCACCCCGGCCGACGACCTCGCCCTCGAGAAGGACCTGCTCGCCGACGAGAAGGAGAAGGCCGAGCACCTCATGCTCGTCGACCTCGCCCGCAACGACATCGGCCGAGTGTGCGACTTCGGCTCCGTCACCGTCCCCGAGTACATGATCATCGAACGCTACTCGCACGTCATGCACATCGTATCGCAGGTCGAAGGGAAGCTCCGCCCCGACCGCAACGCCTTCGATGTCATGCGCGCCACCTTCCCCGCCGGCACCGTCTCCGGCGCCCCGAAGATCCGCGCCATGCAGCTCATCGCCCAGTTTGAGAAGCTCCAGCGCGGCTTCTACGCCGGCGCCCTCGGCTATTTCAGCTACGACGGCAACCTCGACTCCTGCATCACCCTGCGCACCGCACTGGTGAAGGACGGCCAGATCACCATCCAGGCCGGCGCCGGCCTCGTGGCCGACTCGGTCCCGGCTTCCGAATACCAGGAGACGATCAACAAGGCCTCCGCCCTGCTCAAGGCCGTCGCCATCGCCGAAGGCGCCTGAGCCCGGCCGCCAAGCCCGCGTCGGGTGCGGCCCTGGTCGCCCCGCCGGCGAACGCGGTGTCGGTGCGACGCAGACCAGCTCCGGCCCGCCGGCGGCCGACGACCGTACCCATCCGCGGGATGCACGTCTCCCCGCGTCGCTGCGCGGCCGCTCCGGCCGAGGACCCGTCCACTCCGCCGCATTGGCGCGCGCATCGCGCCTGTTCGCCCCGAACGGACACTCCGCTTGAACTCGGCCGGGTTTTCCGGTTCGCTCCCGCCGCAACCCATACACCGCTGCGTCCATGCGCTACGTTCCGCTCCTACTCCTGGCGCTCGCCCTGCTGCTGCTCTGGTTTCCCACCGGAGTCGGCCTCGGCCGTCGTCGCCGGCGCGAACTGCGGGACCCCGCGCGCAACACACCGATCAGCCTGCTGCGGATTCTCGCCACGCCGTGGACCTGGCTCGATCTCCTCCGCGCGGGCGCCGGTTCGTGGCTGCTCGTGTTTCGCATCCCCCTGCCGGAGCTCCTCGCCGCGCTCCACGTCGAACTCGCGCCGGATCTCCCGATTCCGGTGCGCTACCAGGTCGGCTGGATCGCCTTCCAGCTCGGCACGCTCCTGCTCGCCGTCTGGATCCAGGTCATGATCACCGGCGGGAAACGTCTCCGCCTGGCGCCGTTGTCCTTCATCCTCGGCACCGCGCTCGGGCTGCTCTCGTGGAAAGTGTATCTGTTCGGCGGATTACTCGGTCTCACGCTCACGGGCATGCTGGGCAACTGGCGCGCCGTCTTCTGGATCATGCCTGCCACACTGGCCGGGGCAGCGGGCCTCTTCCGCTCGCTCAACGCCCTCACTGCGCTGCTTCCAGTCATGTGCCTGATCCCCGCCCTCCTCGGCGTCCGCCCGGAGCGGCCCCTCTCCTGGGTCGTCGGCCGTTCGCGCCGGGCGTCCAACGGCGGGACCATGCGCAGCCGGCACCGGCCACCGTCCACTCCGGCGCCTCAGCCCAGGCATCCTTGATGCCGGCCGACGTGCGAAGCGGCGTCGCTTCGCGCGAGAAAGCGCCTTGGGGTTCATTCCCCGGTCCGGGCGACCGGCGGCCCGTTTCTCCACTCCAGCCCCGCCGCCCCCACCCGATGTCAATGCCGGGGGCCTCCAGCCTTCGCTCGCGCCAAACGGCCTTCACGCTTCAATTGCCCGCAGCTCCGCAACAACCGCCCGCCGCATGCCTGTGCGCTTCGAATACCGCGTCTACCGTGCCCCGTTCCGTCAGCCCCTCGCGACGGCCCACGGGGTGTGGCGTGACCGGGAGGGCGTCATCATCCGACTCGCCGCGGCCGACGGCCGCACCGCGCTCGGCGAGATCGCACCGCTCCCGGACTGGGGCAGCGAGACGCTCGACGAGGCGCTGTCGTTCTGCGCCACCGTTCCGCCGGTGGTCGACGAGGTCTTCGTCCATACCATCCCCACCACGCGGCCTTGTTGCCGCTTCGCGCTCGAATCCGCCTGGGCAGCCCTCCACCCCGCGCCCGCCGCAGCGCCCGTGGCCGAGGTGGCGATCGCCGCGCTTCTTCCCGCCGGCGCAGGTGCGGTCGATGCCGCCGCCCGCGCCGCCAATCGCGGCTTCAGCGTGATGAAATGGAAGGTCGGCGTGGGCCCCGCCTCCGCCGAACTCGCGCTCCTGCCGCAGGTGCTCGCGCGCCTGCCCCGCGGCGGGCTGCTGCGCCTCGATGCCAACGCCTCGTGGGATGTCGCCACCGCGCGCGACTGGTTCACGGCCTGCGAGGGCCGACCGGTCGAATACATCGAACAGCCCTTCCCGGTCGGCCACGAAGAACCCGTCATCCAATTCGCCAACGAGTTCACCACCCCTGTCGCCCTCGATGAGTCCATCGCCCGGCCCGACGACCTCCGCCGCTGGCTCGATTTCGGGTGGCCCGGGATCTACGTGGTCAAGCCCGCCCTCGCCGGCTCGCCCTCCCACCTCCTCGACCTGCTGCGCCGCTATGAGGCCGAGGCGGTCTTCTCGAGCGCCTTCGAGACCGCCGTGGGCGCCCGCGCCGCCCTGCTCCTCGCCGCGCAGGCCGGACAACACCCCCGCGCGGTCGGCTTCGGCACGATCGGCTGCTTCGCCGACGAGCGCTTGAACCTCCCCGATCCCGGTCCCACCCTCTCGACCAAGTGGCTCGCCCGCCTCCCGCCGAGCCCCGTATGGGAAATTTCATCGCAAGTGCCGCGCGCCGCCTGACCGAACCCGCTGTCCGCCACGCGGACAGCGCCGCCGACTGGCGCGCGGCCGCGGCCCGCTGCAC
>JAEZSJ010000130.1 GCA_023443985.1 Verrucomicrobiota bacterium
GCAGTGCGGGGCGGCCGGTGAGCTGAGTGAGGCGCGCGAGGATCTCCTTCGGCGTGGGCCCGAGGATGACGAAGTACTCGAGGCTCTCACCCGGCTTGGAGAACTGGACACGCGCGACGCGCTCCGAGGCGATCTCGAACGACACCGGGCCGGTCTCGTTCACGAGCACGCCGTAGCCGCGGTTGGTCATGTAGAACGGCACGCACTTGTACGCCTGGTCGGAGCCGGTGCCGCCGTCCTTGTTCTCGTTCTCGACGACCTGGCCGTTCTTCACGAACGCCGTGAAGCGCTCGCCCAGGCCGTAGACGTTCTCGCCCACGCCGAGCTGCAGGCGCTCGAGCACCTGCGGGCCCTTGCCGGCGACCTGCATGTAGCCCTGGCCGCGCCAACCGGTCTTCGTGAGCACGCGACCGTTGTTCTCGAAAGTGATTTCCCAACCCGGCCGCTTCACGCGCACCGTCAGGCCGCCGGCGGTGAGCGTCGCCTGCTCGGCCGTCACGTCGATCTTCACCGGCGCCGCGGGCTGCGGCTGGAGCGGGATCGTGGGCATCGTATCCTTCCCGCCAGTATAATGGGCGACCCGCACCCGCACCACGCCCTCCATCGGCGAGCTGATTGACACGGTCAGCACCGGACCGCCGAGCGTGTCGCCGCGGTGTTTGATCGAGCGCGTCGGCGCGTCGATCACCAGGCTGTCGCCAACTTGGGTGATATCGTGCGCTTCAGTCGCGAAGGTTGCCGTCACACCAGGTTGGAGGAGCCACTCGCCGTCGGAGAATTTCATGGGATACAGGAAAGGGCGTTGGTTTCACGATAAATCTGCCGCTTTACAAGCTCCCTTTTTCGGCGCCCGATGGAAATTCCTCCGCCGCCGGTGCGTTCGCCCGGAGTGCGCTCCGTCGGCGGGCGCGGATTGCAGGACCCGGTGCCAGTCGGCTCCCGCGGGCGCGCTCCGGACCGGTCACGCGGGAAGATCGACCGCCACAGAGGCGCGTTCGAAGCCCTCCGCGCGCCAAAGTTCCTGCCGGCGCAATCCGGCCAGAGGCGCCAGCCAACGGTCGGGCACGATCTCGGCGCGCGTGTTCGCGTGGGTGGCGATCTCGTTGTGGTAGTCGCGGGCGAGGGCGATGCGCAGCTCGGTATCGGCGAGCTCGCGTTGCAGCCGCAGGAACGCCGCGTCGCCCTTCAGCTCCGGGTAGCGTTCGACCACACTGCGCACCGCCGCCGCGGTGCCGGCGAGATCCGGACCCGGCTGGCCCGCCCGCGTCGCCATTGACTGGCTACGAAGCGCCGTGACGGCCGTCTGCACCGAGCGTTCGTGGTCCCGCAGGCCGGCCACCACCGCCACCAGTCGCGGAATCAGGTCCGCCCGCCGCTTGAGTTGCACTTCGATCAGCGAGGCGGCCTGCGCCACACGGTTGCGCAGCTGCACAAGCGAGTTGAAGGTCATCCAGCACCAGCCGAGCAGCCACAGCATCGCCAGGCCGAACGCGATCGCCGGCGCGATCCACCACGGCGGCACCGGCGCCACGTGGTTCGACTGGATCGTCCAGGCGATCGGCAGCGGCAGAAGAGAGGCCAGCCCCCAGCACCAGAAACCAGCCCGGTACAGGCGCTGCACGCGCTGCTCGCCCCGGCAGCTGATCACGAACAACTCCTGCGCGGGATCGGATGCGATCTCGGGCGCCACAAGGTCCTCCCGCTCCCGCGCCCGGCCCGCGACGAACACCGTCGCGCCCAGCGGGATCGCGTGCTCGATGAACCGCCTCCGCCCCGTCGAGTCGCCGATCTCCCCGGCCGGGCCCTTGCCGAAGTACAGCGCCGCGCCGCGGCCGACCGTCTCCGCGAAGACCCGCTCGGCGTGGACGTCCGCGCCCTCCGGGCGCACCTGCACCGCGCCGGTCTCGTCCTCCACGTGAAACGCCGGCGCCGCCCCACCGGAGTCGACGCGGGTCCAGCCCGTCTTGCGCACCTGCCGGGTCTTCCGGTCGCCCTTGCTGTCCGTGTAGGTCTCGGTTTCCCAGCGGGACCACTCCTCCTCCACCGAGTATTCGAACCATACACACTCGACGCCCGCGAGGTGGCTGCGCACGGGTGGCGCGAGCAACGCGCGCCCGCCGAGTTCCACCTGCCCGATGAACACGCCGCGCGCCTTCGAGGTCGGCGTGTCGCACAACAGCCGCAGCCGCTGGCCGGCGCGCAGCATCAGCCAGAAGAACAGGATCGTGATCGGCGCCGCCACCAGCCACGCGGGCCAGACGATTTCGGGGTCCATCGCGTCCACTCTGCCCGGGGCCCGCCCGGTCGCCAAGCCCGCAGCGTGCCGGCGGAACCGTCGGTTCTCGAAACCTGGAGCCGCTCGCGGGAACGGCTCGATCGATGGTGCGGTCGCGGCTAGGTCGCCGCCACGGCGAGGATCGCGTCGGCCTTGTCGAGCACCGCGTCGAGCTCGGCACAGATCTGCGGGAGGTCGGATTCGCCGATGCCGAGTTCGTCCCAGACCTCCCGCGCCGTGGCCGCCGGCTTGTGGCCGGTGCCGTGGTGCACCCCGTGGAAGTTGCAGACGAAATCCGCCAGGTGGACCAGTTGCGCGGCGAGGTTGTCGCCGGCCAGCGGATCGTGGTGCCCGCTCACCACCTGGGTGAGCACGGTGGGCATGCGCCACACCTCGAGCAGGCGCCCGCCGACATCCGCGTGGTCGGTCCCGAAGGTTTCGCGCTCCACCTCGAACAGCGGCCGGCCCTGCTCCCGCGCCGTCGTCAGCACCGCGCCGTAGCCGGCGCCGAGCGTGCGGTCGAGGACGAGCATGCCGATGTCGTGCAGCAGTCCCGCCGCATACGCCTCCGGGATCGGCGCGGCGACATTGAGGGCGCGGCGCTGCAACACCTGCACCGTCTGCGCCACGGCCAAGCCGTGCCGCCAGAACTGCTGGTATTGGAGATGCAGCGGCTTGAATGCGCGCAGCAACGAAAGCGCAAACACCACGTCGCGCACCCCGTCCACGCCGACGCGCAGCACCGCCTCCTCGATCGAGCGCACGCCCTGGCCGCGGAAATACACCGAGTTCGCCAGCCGCAGCACCCGCGCCGAGATGCCGGGGTCGAGCGCCATCACCTCCGCGAGCTGCTCGGCGGTCACCCACTCCTCCGCCAACAGCCGCGAGACCTGCACCACGACCGCCGGGGCCGCGGGGAAGTCCACGGAATCGAGACGCTTAACAAAATCGGAACCGCTGGCCATGGTCGCTCCTCAGGACACTGCGAGCACCGCTTCGGCGCGCAACAGCTCTTTCTGCACCGCCCCGGCGATCTCGGGCAGACTGTCCGGTTCGAGCCCGAGCTCCCGCCACACACGCTCGTCGGAGGCCGGCGGGAAATAGCCGCTGCCGTGGTGGATGCCCTGGTGGTTGCAGAGGAAATCGGCCAGGTGGACCAGCAGCGTGACCGTCCGCCCCGAGGCCCACGGTGTGTGGTGGTGGGCCACCGCGTCGACGAGCACCTCGGGGAAATGCCACACCTCGAGCATGCGCCGCCCCGCGGCGGCGTGATCCGTGCCGAGCAGTTCATGCTCCACCTCGGCCAGCGGCCGGCCCGTGGTACGGGCGGTGTCGACCACCTCCCGGTACTGCGGCCCCAGCCCCCGATCCAGCACGAGCATCCCCACATCGTGCAACAGGCCCGCCGCGTACGTCTCGGGGAACGGGTTGCCCAGCCCCTGCACCCGCGCCTGCAGCGCCTGGGCCGTGAACGCCACCGCGAGCGAATGCCGCCAGAACGGCCGGTAGTCGAACTGCGCCGGCCGCATCGCCCCCATCATCGCCAACGCGAAGACGATGTCCCGCACGCCATCGAGGCCCACCCGCAGCACGGCCTCGGGAATCGAGTCCACCGGCGTGCTCCCGGCCAAAGCCACCGAGTTCGCGAGTTGCAGCACGCGCGCGGCCAACGAGGCGTCGAGCGCCATCGTCTCGGCGATCTCGTCCGCCGTGACCGCCTCCCGCGCCAACAGGTTCACCAGATGCGCCACCACCGCGGGCGGCGCCGGAAAGTTGGCCAGATCAAGCTGCTGCAGCACATCGTGTTTCGCGCCCATGGCTTCAGGGCCATGTCGGTCC
>JAEZSJ010000180.1 GCA_023443985.1 Verrucomicrobiota bacterium
ACCCGCCGCAGATCTTCCACGTGAACTGGTTCCGCAAGACCGCGGAAGGCAAGTGGATGTGGCCGGGCTACGGAGACAACACCCGCGTGCTCAAGTGGATCGTCGACCGCGTCAACGGCAAGGTCGCCGCCAAGGAGTCCCCGATCGGCTGGGTGCCCTTCACCAAGGACATCGACATCTCCGGCATGAAGGACTTCGACGCCTCCAAGCTCGAGGCCGCCCTCGCCATCAACGTCGACGAGTGGAAGAAGGAAGTGGTCGGCCACAGCGAGCACTTCGCCAAGCTCTACACCGCGCTCCCGAAGGAGCTCGTGTTCCAGAAGGAGCTGCTCACCTCCCGCCTCTGATCGTCACCACGATCTGAAGACTTCGAAGCCCGGTGCGCCTCGTGCGCCCCGGGCTTTTTCTTTGGCCGCCCACCGGCCCGCGCGGGTCACCCCGCGCTGTTGCCGAACTTCGCCTTGTGCGTCGCGGCCACCTTCACGTACTTCTCCGCGAAGGCCCGCCCCTTGCCGATCTCCTCCGGCTTGAGCGGTCGCACCACCTTCGCCGGCGAGCCGAGCACGAGCGAGTGCGGCGGGATCTTCGTGCCGCCCGTCACCAGCGAGTTGGCACCCACGACCGAGCCCTCGCCGATCTCGGCCCCGTCGAGGATCGTCGCCTGCATGCCGATCAGGCAGCCATCGCCGATCGTGCAGGCGTGGATCATCGCCGCGTGTCCGATTGTCACATACTCGCCCACCTTCACGCCATAGTGGTCGGCGAGGTGCACGATCGTGCCATCTTGGACGTTGCTTCCCTCGCCGATCTCGATCGAATTGATGTCGCCGCGCAGCACACAGTTGTGCCACACGCTCGACTTGGGCCCGAGCCGCACGTCGCCCAGCAGGATCGCGCCCCGGGCGACATACGCGCTCGGATCGATCTGCGGATCTTTGCCGAGAAATTTGCTCAAACGTTCTTCGACGGTCATGATCCGGCCACGTTAGCCGCCCGCTTTTCCGCCTCGCAAACACCAATCGCCGCCCCGCTTTCCCGATGAAAACCATGCCGGTCGCCTTCAACAACACCGTGCTCCGCGATGGCCATCAGTCGCTCGCCGCGACCCGCATGACCACCGCCCAGATGCTGCCCGCCTGCGCCGATCTCGATGCGCTCGGCTTCGGCGCCCTCGAGACCTGGGGCGGCGCCACCATCGACTCCTGCCTGCGTTTTCTCGGGGAGAATCCGTTCGAGCGCCTGGGCGCCCTCAAGGAGGCCGCGCCCAAGACCCCGCAGATGATGCTCCTGCGCGGCCAGAACCTCGTCCAATACACCTCGTTCCCCGACGACGTCGTCGAGGCCTTCGTCGCCGCCACCGCCGCCCGCGGCCTCGACATCTTCCGCGTCTTCGACGCCCTCAACGACGTCCGCAACCTCCGCACCGCCATCAAGGCCGTGAAGAAGGCCGGCAAACACGCCCAGGGCACCATCTGCTACACGACCAGCCCGGTCCACACTGTCGCCAACTTCCTGGTACTAGCCGAGGAGATCGCCGCGCTCGGCGCCGACTCGATCTGCCTCAAGGACATGGCCGGGCTCATCCAGCCCGAGGTCGCCCGCACCCTCGTCGCCGGCATCAAGGAACGCACCCGTCTGCCCGTCGTCCTCCACAGCCACGACACCGCCGGGCTCGCCGCCTCCTCCTACCACGCCGCCGTCCAGGCCGGCGTCGATGCGATCGACACCTCCATCGCCCCCTTCGCCAACGGCACCGGCCAGCCCGACACCCTCCGCATGCTCGCCGTGCTCGAGGGCCTCCCGCGCTGTCCCTCCTACGACCGCGCCAAGCTGGTCGCCCTCGGCAGGCACTTCGAAAAGGTCTACGCCGAGCTCGGCAAGTTCACCTCCCCCGCCAACGAGCGCACCGACGCCGCCACCCTCGTGTATCAGGTTCCCGGTGGCATGCTCTCCAACTTCCGCAACCAGCTCAAGGAGCAGCGGATGGACGGGCAGCTCGACGCCGTGCTCGCCGAGATCCCCTACGTGCGCGAATGCCTCGGCTGGATCCCGCTGGTCACGCCCACCTCCCAGATCGTGGGCACCCAGGCCATGCTCAACGTCAAGTTCGGCCGCTGGAAGAACATCGCCGGCCCCACCGCCGATGTCCTGCTCGGCAAATACGGCCGCACCCCGGGGCCCGTCTATGCGGACCTCCTCGCGCACGTGGAGAAGAAGACGGGCCAGAAACGTTCTCCGGAGCGCCAGGCCGATCTGCTCCCTCCGCGCATGGAGAAGCTCAAGGACGAGCTCCGCGCCAAAGGCTTCCCCGACACCGACGAGATGGCCGTGCTGCACGCGATGTTCCCGCAGGAGCTCGACAAGTTCCTCCGGCCCGCGCCGGCCCCCACCGCCACGATCGCGCCCGCGAGCCGGCCCGCGTCGGCCGTTGCACCCGCCCCCCACGGCGCGACCCGGTACTCCCTCTCGCTCGCCGGCCAGGTCTACGGGGTGAGCGTCGAGGAACTGGGGACGCCCTGAGCAGGTTTTCTGCGTCGCCATCGGCGCCCGACGCGGTCAACCTGCGACCGCTTTCGTTCCGCGCTTCCCCAGCCGGAACTGTTTTCCTATGCGCCCCGGGTTACGCCTGCTCGTCGGAATCGTCGGCCTGTCGGTTCTCCCTGCCCCCCTCCCCGCCGCGGACCATCCGCCCCCGGCCATCACCGATTTTGCCGGTTACTGGAACGCGGATCGCCCCCCCGAATCCGAGCGCGCCCACACCCTGCGGATGGAGGGCGTCGTGCTCTACCACGACGCGGGCTGGCGCAGCATGTGGTTGCGTTGTAACGACACCACCGGATACCTCGGGTTCGCCGACGAGCTACCGAAGGCCGAGCCCGGCCAACGCGTGCGGATCGAGGGCCGCTACCAGCCTGCGACCGGCCGTCTCGTCACCGACGCGCGCCTCACGCTCCTTCCGGGCCACGAGCCCATCACCCCGTTGGACGCGCGCGGCCGCATGGCCCAAGCCGAG
>JAEZSJ010000111.1 GCA_023443985.1 Verrucomicrobiota bacterium
GGGGGGCCGCCCGGCGCCGCGCCCACCGCCTGCACCGCCGCGACCTTGTCCTCGGGCAGGAGATCGCCGCGCGCCTCGTCCACCCCGACCTCCCGGGCGATCGCATCGACCGTGCGCTGGTTGTCCCCGCTCAGTATCACAATGGTGCGGACGCCGGCGGCGTGCAGGGCCGCGAGCGCATCGCGGGCGTGCGGTCGCACGGCGTCGCCGAGGGCGACGAGGCCGAGCACACGGCCCGCTTGGTCGCGGGCCGGCAGTTCGCCCACGACGATCGCCGTCCGTCCCTGCGACTCGATCCGCGCGAGCCGTTGTTCCAGCTCGGGCGAGCACACGCCGAGCTCGTGGGCGAAACGGTGGTTGCCGACGAACACGCGCCGGCCGTCGAGCACGGCTTCGGCGCCGCGGCCCGCGCGGGCCTGGAAGTCCGTGGCCGGGCCGGTGCGGCAACCCCGCTCCCGCGCGTGGTCCACGATCGCCCGGGCCAACGGGTGAGACGAATGCCCGTCGATCGCCGCCGCGACGGAGAGGGTCTCCTCCGCGCTCGCCTCGCCGGATTCCACCGCGAGCACCCGCGGTCTGCCCTCGGTGAGCGTCCCGGTCTTGTCCAGGGCGAGCGCGCGCAACTGGCCGATCGCCTCGAGGTACGCGCCGCCCTTCACGAGCACGCCGCGGCGGGCCAGCGCGGTGAGCCCGGCGACGATGCTCACCGGTGTGGAGATGACCAGCGCGCACGGGCACGCGATGATCAACAGCACGCAGGCCCGGTAGAGCCACACGTTCCACGCGCCGCCGAGCGCGAGCGGCGGGACGAGGAACACGGCCAGCGCGACGAGCGCCACCGAGGGCGTGTAGCGGCGGGCGAACTCGTCCACGAAGCGTTGCAGCGGCGCCCGGCGCGCCTGCGCGTCCTCGACGAGCCGGATGATGCGGGCGAGCATCGAGTCGCCGGCCGGCTTCGTGACGCGGATGTCGAGCGAACCCTCGCCGTTGATCGTGCCGGCGAAGACGTCGTCGCCGGCGCGTTTCTCGACCGGCACGGACTCGCCCGTGATCGGCGCCTGGTTTACGGCGGAGCGGCCGGCCACGACGACGCCGTCGAGCGGGATGCGTTCGCCGTTGCGCACGAGCACGAGCGTATCGACGGCGATTTCGCCCACGGGACGCGCGATGACGCCGTCGGAGGTTTTCACCGACGCCTGATCCGGAGCAAGTTCGAGCAGGGCGCCGACGGCGCGACGGGCCCGCCGGTCGGCCCAGCCCTCGAGCCACTCGGCGACACCGAACAGCACGACCACGGTCGCCGCCTCCACCCACTCGCCGATGCAGGCCGCACCGACGGTCGCGAGCACCATGAGGAGGTTGATGTTGGGCCGCAGCTGGCGGAGGGCCCGCCAGGCGCTCGGCAGGAGGAACCAGCCGCCGAGCGCCACCGCGGCGAAAGCAAGTCCGCGGACGAGCGCTCCGGGGACGGCGTTGGTCCAGTGCAGGGCGAGGGCGGCGAGGTTGCACGCGGCGGCCAGTGCCAAGCTGCGCGTCGGCCACGGGTTGGCTTCGCCAGGGTTGGGGTCGCCGCAGTGGCCGCAGCAGCTACCGTGTTCCTGCGTGCGCGGGTGTTTCTCGCTGGGGCCGTGGCTCATGGCTGGCGGTTGGGTCGACGATGGTGTTGACGGAACGAGGCGGCGTGCGGCTGGCCGGTGTGGGGCCGAAGTCTCATGGGCGCGTGGCGGCGGGCTCAACGTGGTCCTTCTCGAAGCGGTCGTACAGCGCGGGCAGCAGGACGAGCGTGAGGAAGGTCGCGCTCACGATGCCGCCGATGACGACGGTCGCCAGCGGGCGTTGGACCTCGGCCCCCGCCCCGCCGGCGAGCGCCATCGGCAGGAACCCCAGCGAGGCCACGAGCGCGGTCATGAGCACGGGGCGCAGGCGCGTGAGGGCCCCCTCGATCGTCGCCTCGCGCACGGTGCGGCCCTGCTCGCGGAGCTGGTTGAAGCAGCTCACGAGCATGAGGCCGTTGAGCACGGCCACACCGCTGAGCGCGATGAACCCGACGCCGGCGGAGATGGAGAACGGCAGGCCGCGCAGCCAGAGCGCGAAGACGCCGCCGGTGACGGCGAGCGGGATTCCCGAATACACCAGCAGCGCCTGCCTGAGGCTGCCGAACGCCACGAAGATCAACAGGAAGATCACGCCGAGCGCCACCGGCACGATCACGGCGAGGCGGCTGCGCGCCTCCTGGAGGTTCTTGAACTGCCCGCCGAACTCGATCGCGTAGCCGGGCGGCAACTGGATCGCGGCCCGCACCCTGGCCTGCGCCTCGCGGACGAAGCTCTCCACGTCGCGCCCGCGCAGATTGACCATGATCGCGGCGCGGCGCTGGCCGGACTCGCGGGCGATGCTGTTGACCTTCTCCGTCACCACGAAGTCGGCGACCTGTCCGAGGGTGATCACGCCCTCCGCGTGCGCCGAGCGCAGCGGCAGGTGCTTCAACTCGTCGAAGGCGGCGCGGAGGTGCTCGGGCAGGCGCACGACGATCGGGTGGCGGCGGTTGCCCTCGACGATCACGCCCGGTTCGGCGCCGGCGAGCGCGGTGGCCACGGTGGCGTTCACCTCGCTCGCGTGGACGTTGTAGCGCGACATGGCGTCGCGCCGCAGCCTGATCTCGAGCAGCGGGGCCTTGCCGAGCGCGTCGAACTCGACATCCGCCGCGCCGGGTACGGTCTCGAGCAGTTCGCGCACTTCGCCGGCGAGGCGTTCGATCTCGGCATAGTCGTCGCCGAACACCTTCACGGCGATGTCGGCGCGGGTGCCCTCGAGGATCTCGTTGAAACGCATCTCGATCGGCTGGGAGAAGAGGTGCGATTCGGCGGGCATCTGCGTGGCGAGCAGGGCGGCCATGCGGGTGGCGACCGCGTCCTTGGTGGGCCGGCGGCCGTGTTCATCCGGCGGCCACTGGTCGAGCGGTCGGTAGAAGATGTAGGTGTCGGCGACGTTCACGCCCATCGGATCGGTGGCGACCTCGGCGGTGCCGATGCGGGAGAAGGTGTGCGTCACTTCCGGGAAATGCTCCCGGATGACGCGCTCGGCGCGCTCCTGCATCTCGATCGAGGCGTCGAGACCGATGCTGGTCGTGCGGATCATGTGGGTGGCGAACGAACCCTCGTCGAGCTGCGGGACGAACTCCGCCCCGAGCCGCGTGAACACCACGCCGGCCAGCACGAAGAGTGCGGCGGCCCCGGCGACGCAGAGCCAGCGCAGGCGCAGCGCGGCGGCGAGCGTCGGTCGGTAGACCGCCTTGGCGAAGCGCACGACCAGGTTGTCCTCCTCGGCGATGCGGCCGCGGAGGAAGTACGAGCAGAGCACCGGCATGAGCGTGAGCGCGAGGAGCAGCGCGCCGACCAGCGCGTAGATGACGGTGAGCGCCATCGGCCGGAACATCTTCCCCTCGATGCCGGTGAGCGAGAGCAACGGCACGTACACGATCGTGATGATGAATACACCGAAGAAGGTCGGACGGCCCACCTCCTTGGCCGCGGCGAGCACGGTGTGCAGGCGCTCCTCCCGCGTGAGCGGGCGCCGCAGTTCGTGCTGCCGCCGGCCGAGGCGCCGCACGATGTTTTCGACCATCACGACGGCGCCGTCGATGATCAAGCCGAAGTCGACCGCGCCCAGGCTCATCAGGTTGCCGGAGACGCCGAAACGCACCATGCCCGTGATCGCGAAGAGGAACGACAACGGGATCGCCAGCGAGACGATCAGTGCCGCGCGCCAGTTGCCGAGCAGGGCCAGCAGCACGGCCACGACGAAGACGGCGCCCTCGACGAGGTTCTTCTCCACGGTGGCGATCGTGCGGTCAACGAGGTCGGTGCGGTCGTAGACGGTGGTGAGCACGACGCCCGGCGGCAGCTTGGGGCGGATCTCGTCGAGCTTCGCGGCGACGCGGCGGGCGACGACGCGCGAGTTCTCGCCGGCGAGCATGAGCGCCGCGCCGAGCACGGCCTCGCGGCCGTTGTACGTGGCGGATCCGGTGCGCAGGCTGCTGCCGATGCCGACCTCGGCGAGATCGCGCAACAGGAGCGGGCGTGGCGCCGCGCCGCGGAACTTGACCGGCAGCTCCGCGATCTCCGCGACGGTCTGCACGCGGCTGTCGGCACGGATCGCGATCTGCTCGCCGCCGATCTGCACGGTGCCGCCGCCGGCGTTGTCGACGTTCTCACCGATGATCTCGGCGAGTTCGGCGAACGTGACCCCCGCGGCGAGCAGGGCCTCGGGCCGCGGTTGCACGACGATCTGTTTCTCGTGGCCGCCGGAAGCGTTGACCTCGGCGATGCCGGGCACGGTGCGCAGCGCGGGTTTCACCACGAAGTCGTGGACGAGCTTGAGCTCCATGAGCTGCTCGGCGCGGGAGGCGGGTCTGGCGGGGGCGTCGTCGGCGTAGTCGACCACGTAGTAGAAGATCTCGCCGAGGCCGGTGGTGATCGGGGCGAGCTTCGGCGCGAGGCCGGGAGGGAGCTCGCCGACGGCGTTCTGCAGGCGCTCGCTCACGAGCTGGCGGGCTCGGTAGACATCGGCACCGTCGGCGAAGACGAGGGTGACCTGCGAGAGCCCGGTCTTGGAGAGCGAGCGCAGCTCGGTCATCCCGGGCACGCCGCTCATCTCCATCTCGATCGGAAAGGTGACGAGCTTCTCGATCTCCTCGGGCGCGAGGCCCTCGACCTCGGTGTTGATCTGTACCTGGGTGTTGGTGATGTCGGGGGTGGCGTCGACCGGCAGCCGCAGCGCCGCCCAGAGGCCGGCGCCGAGCAGGGCCAGCGCCCCGAGCAGCACGAACACGCGCTGCCGCAGGGAGAATTCCAGAATCTTGTCGATCATGTCGGGTGGGAGAGTGGAGTGGCGTTTCAGTGGCTGTGGCCGCCGCCCTTGGTCAGGCGGAGCTCGGTGAGCCAGAGCTGTTGGACGGCGGTGATGGCGACCTCGTCGCCCTCGTGGAGACCGTCGAGGATCTCGATGAGCTTGTCGTCGCCCGCGCCGGGGCGGACGGGGGTACGGAGGAGATGGGCGCCGTGGCGCAGGTAGACAAACGTGCCGGTCGCGGTTCGCAGCAGCGCGCTGCGTGGCACGGCGAGGCTGGTGCGCGGAGGGCTGTGGAGAACGAGGTTGCGCGTGGCGCCGAGCTCGGGTTGTCCCGACAATTCCAGGACGACCTCGACCTGCCCGAGGGCGGAGGCGAGGTCGTGCCGGGCGCCGAGCAGGCGGGCCTCCGCGGGCGGGTGGCGCCCGAGGGCGTCGGCGACTTCGGCTGGCACCAGCGCACTGGCGCGCGCGGGCGGGCCGGGATCGAAGACTGCGGCGATGATTTCGAACGTGGGCGCGATGGGCCGCTCGCGGACGGCGGCCGTGCGCAGCCCGAGGGCGGCGGCGGTCTCGGGGGCGAGCAGGAGGCCCCGACCCGCGCGGAAGCGCGTCGGGGCGGCGGCGGTTTCGTCGGCGTGTTCGGACTCGTCGTGATCGTGGTGGTCGTGGGTCTCGGCGTGGTCGGCATCGTCGTGGGGGGCGCCGCAGCCGACGAGCACGAGGAACGCGGCGAGCGGAAGCGCCGGTGTGAAGAGGCGGTTCACGGTCGGACCTCCTGCACTTCGATCTCGAGTCCGGTGAGCAGCTGGAGTTCGCCGGCGTTTTCGAGCGCCTCCTGCTGGGTCTCGTGGAGCGCATCGATGGCCTCGAGGTACGAGTTCTGCAGCTCGACGTAGGTGGAGAGCGGCACGGCCCCGAGGCGGTAGTGGCGATCGGCGAGGGCGGCGGCGTCGCGGAAGCGCGCGGCGCTGTCGGGCGCCCACCGCTCGATCTCGGCGCGCTTCGCCGCATAGGCGTGGGCGGCGGCGATCACCGCGCGTTCCAT
>JAEZSJ010000265.1 GCA_023443985.1 Verrucomicrobiota bacterium
GCTCTACGAGGAGGGCGCGAAGGGCGCGTTCATGCCGACCGTGCGCAACGTGCACCTCCAGAACGTTCGCTCGTCCGCCAGCCCCCGCGTGCTCTTCATCACCAGTTTCCCCGGCGCCACGATCGACCACATCACCTTCCGCGACTGCACCTTCCGCGGCGTCGAAAAAACCGAGGTGCTTTCCGGTGTCGGCACCCTCACCTTCCGCAACGTCACCATCGAGCCCGCGCAGAAAACCAAGGGACTCAACTCCGTCCCCGCCCCCGCCGCGCCCGCAGAGTGAAGCCCTCGAATCGCTTTACCTTGAACCCGAAAGCCCCCGAACACACACAACGCCCCCAATGAACGCAGCCTCCCCAAAGCCGACCAACTACCGTTGGTGGATCTGTTCCCTGCTCTTCTTCGCCACCACGATCAACTACCTCGACCGGCAGGTGCTGTCGCTCACGTGGAAGGATTTCATCGTTCCCGAGTTCCACTGGACCGACAACGACTACGGCACCATCACGGGCCTGTTCTCGATCTTCTACGCGATCAGCATGCTCTGCGCCGGCCGCTTCGTCGACTGGATGGATACCAAGCGCGGCTTCATGTGGGCCATCGGCGTCTGGTCGATCGGCGCCTGCCTCCACGCCTTCTGCGGCATCGCCACCTCCGGCATCCTCGCCGGCGAGTGGCTCGTCGGCTTCGAGCACGCCCGCCAGATCATCGGCACTGTCGACGACGTCGCCCGGATCGCCACCGTGAGCGTTTCGTTGTTCATCTTCGCCCGCTTCGTCCTCGCGCTCGGCGAGGCCGGCAACTTCCCCGCCGCCATCAAGGCCACCGCCGAGTATTTCCCGAAGAAGGACCGCGCCTACTCGACAAGCATCTTCAACGCCGGTGCCACCGTCGGCGCGCTCGCCGCACCGGTCGTCATCCCGCCCATCGCCAAGGCGTGGGGTTGGGAGGCCGCCTTCATCATCATCGGCGCCCTCGGTTTCCTCTGGATGGGCTTCTGGCAGTTCATGTACCGCAAGCCCGACCAGAATCCCCACGTCAATGCCGCCGAGCTCGAGTACATCCAACAGGACCACGCGGCCGACGCCGCCGTGCAGGCCGCCTCCGGCAACACCTCCCACGCCACCAAGATGTCCTTCTTCGCCTGCCTGAAGTACAAGCAGACTTGGGCCTTCGCCGCCGGCAAGTTCATGACCGACGGCGTCTGGTGGTTCTACCTCTTCTGGACCCCCGCCTACCTCAGCTCCGTCTACGGCATCAAGTCCTCCGATTCCGCCGGCAAGCTCGGCATCTTCGTCCTCTACGCCATCACGATGCTCTCGATCATCGGCGGCTGGCTCCCGTCCTACTTCGTCGGCAAGAAGGGCATGGAACCCTACGCCGGCCGCATGAAGGCCATGCTCATCTTCGCCTTCTTCCCGCTCCTGGCTCTCCTCGCGCAACCGCTCGGCAAGTACACATTCTGGATGCCCGTCATCATCATCGGCATCGCCGGTGCCGCCCACCAGGCATGGTCCGCCAACCTCTTCTCCACCATCGGCGACATGTTCCCGAAGAAGGCGATCGCCACCATCACCGGCATCGGCGGCATGGCCGGCGGCGTCGGCTCCTTCATCATCAACAAGGGCGCCGGCAAACTCTTCGACTTCGCCGCCGACACCCAGATGACGTTCATGGGTTTCCACGGCAAGGAGGCCGGCTACTTCATCGTCTTCTCGATCTGCGCTGTCGCCTACCTCATCGGCTGGGCGATCATGAAGTCGCTCGTGCCGAAGTATCGCCCGATCACCGACCTCTGAGCTGCTCTGAAGCCGGCTTCGCGCATCCAGCGCGCGGCCGGCTTTCCTTCCGCCCGATGCGCCCACTCCGCCTACCCCCCGCATTGACGGTCCTCGTGGCCGTGCCCCTCGCGGCGCAGACCGGGAACCCGACGAACTATACCTCCTGTGCGCTGACGGAGCCCCACGCCATTGAAGTCGCTTGGCGACAGGTCCTCCAACAGCCCGCCCCGTGGTACGCCTCGACCGAGGCCCGCGTCATCGCCGACTCCGTCCGCCAGTACCAGACCGAGTCCGGCGGCTGGCCCAAGAACCGCGACATGACCGCCCCGCCCGATGCCGCGTTTCTCGCCGACCAGGAGCGCGACCACCGTTGGGCCACCATCGACAACGGCGCCACCTACACGCAGATCCGCTTCCTCGCCACCGTCGCCTGCCACGCCGGACCCGACCTCGAACGCACCCGCACCGCCGCCATCCGCGGCCTCGAGTATCTTCTGAAGGCCCAGTACGACAACGGCGGCTGGCCCCAGTATTTCCCGCTCCGTCCCGGCTACTACACGCACATCACCTTCAACGATGATGCGATGGTGAACGTGTTGCGCCTCCTGCGCGACGTCGCCGACGGCAAGGAGCCTTTCGCTTGGGTCGAGCCCGCGCTGCGCGAACGCGCCGCCACCGCGGTCGACAAGGGCATCGCCTGCATCCTGCGCTGCCAGATCGCGGTCGCCGGCAGGAAAACCGCGTGGTGTGCCCAGCACGACGAAATCACTTTCGAACCCGTCCCCGCCCGCGCCTACGAACACGTTTCACTCTCCGGGAGCGAGTCCGTCGGCATCGTCCGCTTCCTGATGGGCGTGAAAAATCCGTCTCCTGAAATTGTCGACGCCGTCGAGGCCGCGATCGCCTGGTTCGAGGCCGCCAAACTCACCGGCATCCGCATCGACACGCCTCCCGCCTCCGACCTCGCGCACGGCCACGACCGCGTCGTCGTCGCCGATCCCTCCGCCCCGCCACTCTGGGCCCGCTTCTACGAGATCGGCACCAACCGGCCCATCTTCGGCGGCCGCGACGCCGTCGTCCGCTACAATCTCGCCGAGGTCGAACGCGAGCGCCGCGGCGGCTACGCTTGGTACATCGATACTCCGGCCCACCTC
>JAEZSJ010000272.1 GCA_023443985.1 Verrucomicrobiota bacterium
TTGGGGTGGAGGAGGTCGGGGAACTCGGCGGGCGGGGCGTCGCCGGCAGGGTCGGCGAAGAGCGGCCAGGTCTCGAGCAGGGTGACCCGCGGGTCGCCTTTCACGGCTGCGGCGTAGAGCGTGTTGAGTCGGCGGATCTGCGCGGCGGGGCGGTTCTTGGCCGCGGCGCTGGGGAAGACCTGGCAGAGCACGATCGGCAGCGCGGGATCGCTGTCCTCGAGCGCGCGCACGATGAGCTCGAGATTGGCGACCACGGTCTCCGGCTCCGCCCCGTCCTCGAGGTCGTTGGTGCCGACGAGGAGCACGACCGCCCGGGGGCGCAGCACGAGCACGTCCTCGCGCAGCCGGAGCAGCACACCGCGGGTCGTGTCGCCGGAGATGCCGCGGTTGGCCACCTTCAGCCCGGGGAAACTGCCGCCGAGGTCGTCGCCCCAGAGCTGGGTGATCGAGTCGCCGAGAAACACGACCGCATGCTTGTCCTGCTCGACCCGCGCGGCCCAGGCCGAGCGGCGCTCGCGCCAGAGGTTGCGGAACCAGTCGTGGCGGCGCAGCGGCCCGGCGCCGGGCAGGCCGTCGTCGCTGGCGGGAAGTTCGAAACGGCTCGGCTCGGCCGGTGGCTCGGCCGTGGTCGCGCGGAGCGGGAGCGCGGCGGCGAGGGCGGCGGCGAGGGCGAGCAGGCCGCAGACGCCGCGGGCGGGGTGAAGCAGGGGAGTCTTCATGCGGAGCGGGAGGGTGGCGGCGGCGCGGCCGACGGCAAGCGCCGCGCCGGGTCGGGCCCGACTGGCGCTACGGGCGGGGATGCGAACAAGTTGTTCACACTTAAACGACGTTTTCCGCTTCGACAGGCCCCCGGGGCGGAGTCATGGTGCGCCGGTTTCCCGCCCTATTCCACCCATGAGCGCTTCCAGTCTTCGGGTTCCCAGTTTGTACGAGGTTGTGATCGGTTCGATTCTAGCGGTGGTCCTGGGGGCGTTGGTCGCCGCCTCGATCCTGCTGCTCAAGCCGGTCGAGATCCTGACGGAGGCGCCGAAGGACAAGGCGCTGGATCCCACGCGAGTCTACTACCTTCAGGGCCGGAAGGACTACACGGCCAGCCAGCGCTGGCGCTTCAAGCGCGACTCGCTCACGCAGGGCCACACGGTGACGGTGAGCGAGGACGAGCTCAACGCGTGGGTGGAGGAGATCTATCCCAAGCTTCCGATCGAGACCAAGCCGCGCACCACCAAACCGGCCGCCAAGAAGGCCGGCGACAAGGCGCCGGCCAAGAAACCGGAACCAGCCCAGCCGTTCATCCAGACCGGCACGCCGAACTTCCGCCTCACCAGCGACGCGCTCCGGGTCGGTGTGGTCTACTACGTGAACCTTTTCGGCTATGCCTCGTTCGAGGTGGTGGCGCAGTGCGACGGCACGTTCGAGAAGCCGAAGCGCGGCGACGAGCCCGTGTATTTCCGGCCGTCGACGTTCTACCTCGGCAGCCTGCCCGTCCATAAGCTGCTCGGGCTGAAGCGCATCATCTTCGGGCGTGTCGTGGACACCTTCGAGTTCCCCGCCGATCTTGAGGCGACCTGGGCGAAGCTCGACGCGGTGAGGGTGGAGAAACGCGAGCTCGTGCTCGCGATGCCGTCGCGCCCGAACGAGTGACCGTCCGCCCCCGGGCGGCCCTGAAGCGACGCCGTGTCGCGGCTGGAAGACGGTTTTGCGTCTTCGCGCGCCCTTGCCGCGCTTCACGCCAAGCTTGAGCGCGCCCTGCGGCCACGCGCCGCGCCGCGGGCGTCCGTGCCGGCGGTGGGCGTGTCGCGGGTCGGGCCTGATGAACGGCTTTCCGGAGCGGAGCCGGTCCCGCTGCAGCAAGCGGGTCAGTTCACCAGGCGGATCTGGATGCTGTCCACGAGCTGGTTGTTGCTCGCGAGGATGTCCGACACGATGACGAACTTATCGCCGACGTTGGCGCGGCCCGAGTCGCGCAGCAGGCGGAGGGTGTTGAGCACCGTCTCCTCGGGTTGCGAGGAGAACGGCAGGTAGACCGGATCGACGCTGCGCAGGAGCGCGAGCTGGCGCTGGGTCTCGACGTTGTTCGTGATCGCGAAGATCGGCGAGAAACGCGGGCGCAGCGCGGCGAGGCCCTGGGCCATGAAGCCTTGACGGGTGAACACGACGATGCCCGTGGCGAGCATCTGGTCGGCGAGCACCACGGCGCTGCGCAGCATCTTCAGCTTGTCGGAGTTGAGCGCCAGGGCGGAGGCGAAGCCGGCGCCGGGCGAGCTCTCGGTCTTGCGGGCGACCTTGTCGAAGACCTGCACGCACTCGGTGGGATACTTGCCCACCGTGGTCTCGCCGGAGAGCATGATGCAGTCGGCCTCCTCGAAGACCGCGTTGGCGATGTCGGTGATCTCGGCGCGCGTCGGAATGGGGTTCTCGATCATCGTCTCGAGCATGTGCGTGGCGATGATCACCGGGCGGCCGTGCGCGAGGCAGACCTGCACGGCGCGGCGCTGGAGGGTGGGCAACTCCTCGAACGGGCACTCGATGCCGAGGTCGCCTCGGGCGACCATGAGGCCGTGGCTGGCGCGCACGATCTCGTCGAGGTTGGCGATCGCCTGCTGGTCGTCGATCTTGGCGATGATGCGCGCACGGGAACGGTTCTCGCGGAGAAAATCGGCGAGCTGCTCGATGTCGCGCGCCTCGCGCACGAACGACAACGCCACGTAGTCGATGCCCTCTTCGATGCCGACCAACGTGTCGCTGCGATCCTTCTCGGTGAACGAGGGGAGGTTCACGCGCACGCCGGGGAGGTTGATGTGGCGGCGGCTGCCGAGCGGGCCGGGCACGAGCACGCGGCAACGCAGGCGCCGCTCGTCCTTCTCCAGCACCTGCAGACGGATCAGTCCGCTGTCGACCAGCACGGTGTCGCCCACGGCCACGTCCTTGACGATGTCGGCGTAGTTCACCGAGACGCTGCGGACCTCCTTTTCGGTGCGGTCGGCATGCGGGACGATGAGGAAGTCGAAGATCTCGCCCGCCTTCAGCTCGTAGGGGGCCGCCACATCGCCGGTGCGGATCTCCGGGCCCTTGATGTCCATCATGATCGCGACCTCCTTGCCCAGCTTGGCGCTCAGGGCGCGGATCCGGCGGATCACCGCGCGCACCCACTCGTGTTTGGCGTGGGCCATGTTGAGGCGGATCACATCGGCTCCGGCCTCGATGATGCGCTCCAACGCGCTTTCACTCTCGGTGGCGGGCCCGAGCGTGGCGATGATCTTGGTGCGGCGGAACAGCGGTCGGTTCATTGGCGGGCGGTGAATAGCGGGGGAGGGGGGAGCAGGCCAAGGACGGAAATCGGCCTCCGACACACCCGATGGGGAAACGGTTCAGGGCCCGCGGGATGCGCGCGCTGGCGCGGGCGTGCGGAGCGGCGCCGCGCGGGCCGTCTACGCCCACTCGACCAGTCCGGAGCCGGTGCCGGGCGCGACGGGCGTCAGCCGGAAACGGGCCCCGCCGCCGGCCGCCGGGGCGAACGCGGCGAACTCGCGCGCCACCGCCTCCAGGCTGTTGCAGTCGCGGCTGAGGTGCGCGAGGAACACCTCGCGTGGGCAGCACGCCTCCGCGTGGCGCTGGGCGAGGAAGGCGCACGCGTCCTGGTTCGAGAGGTGCCCGTGGCGCCCGGCGATGCGCTGCTTCACCGACCACGGCCGCTTTGTATCGGAATCGAGGAGATGGCGGTCGTAGTTCGCCTCGAGCACGAGCAGGTCGACCTCACGCACCCGTTCGCACACCTGCTGCGGCAGGTGGCCGAGATCGGTGAGCCAGCCCAGGCGGCGGCGCGGTGCGAACAGGTCGCCCTCACGCCCCCAGTCGAAGACGAAGCCCACGGGCTCCGCGGCGTCGTGCGGCACGGGGAAGGCGTCGACCGTGAGGTCGCGGAAACGGAAGCGGGACCCGGTTTCGAACACCTGCCAGGCGACGGGTCGCCCGAGCGTGCGCGCCAGCGCGTCCGCGGTACCGCGGCTGGCGAAGACCTTCAGCTCCGGAAACTTCCTGAGCCCGCCCAAGCCGGCGGCGTGGTCGCCGTGCTCATGGGTGAGGAAGATCGCGTCCAGCCGGTCGAGCGATTCGCCGATGCCGGCGAGCATTTCCGCGAGGCGCCGGGCGGAGAAACCGGCATCGATCAGGATGCGCGAATCGTCGGTTTGCAGGAAGGCGGCGTTGCCGCTGCTGCCGGAGCCGAGAATGCAAAACCGCATCGCCATGGTGGCGCGCAGCAATGCGCCGCGGCGCCGCGCCGTGCAACGGATTTCTCGGGTCGGGAGGCCCGCCCCGCCGTCCGTCCGCGTCAATCCGCTGCGCTCCGCGCTCCGCCCTCCGCCCTTTGTGCCCCGCCCTCGGTCGCGGCGGGTTCGTCGATGACGGCCTCGATGCGACACCCATCCGGATCGAACACGAAGGAGGCGAAGTGGTCCGGCCCCTGTTATCGATGGACTCCGGGGCCCGGACGAGACGCGCTTCGCCACCGCAAACCACCCCGCAACGCTCAAGCCTGTTGCGACCTCGCTGCGATGCCTCTTCTCGCAGTGCAAAGTTTGACCCCTCAAATCCGCCCTCTGCTTTGCTCCGGGCGAACACAACTCTTCGGGTTCGGCTCTGTCCTTCTTTCAGTCCTAGTTCACAGTGGCTTCCACATCATGATGATGAGCTGCGACTATCTGGGAAGTAGATGAAAGTGTGCCTTCGGACGATCAAGCCGCCGTTCATCACAAACGTCGCTACACCCTTTCGGAGGACCACTAGCTTGCCTTCCCGAGTCGCTGCCCAGGCTAAGTAGACCGTCACAACCTCATCGTGACTAAGCACGCCTTCGATCTTCACTTGAATGGTCGGCTCCCTCAGCCAAAGGGCAGCCAAATACTCCTTCGCCAACGCAACATGATCTCTGGCGGTTTCGCCGATGTCGTCGTCGAAGTAGCGAGGCGAAAGATAGTCGTCTAGTGCCGACAGATCACGC
>JAEZSJ010000288.1 GCA_023443985.1 Verrucomicrobiota bacterium
CGCCCGCTGCGCGAACTCGTCCGCCTCGGCGCCGCCCGCGGCTCCCCCGGCGGACGCCTCACCCGGCACGAGACGGGCGCGTTCTGCGTCGACGCCGTCTACCGCGATCTCGACCGCGCCTGCGCGCGGCGGATCCGCCGCGGCCGGCTCGGCGGAGTCTACGCCTACGAGGATGGTGCGGCCGCGACCTTCGCCGCCGCGCGCGAACGGGGCCTGGCGACCTTCTACGACCAGCCGATCGGCTACTGGCGCGCCGCCCGGCGTATCCTGACGGAGGAGGCGGAGCGCGAGCCCGAGTGGGCCGCGACCATCGTGGGCAACCGCGACAGCGCCGCCAAGACCGCGCGCAAGGACGAGGAGCTCCGCCTCGCCGATGTCGTCTTCGCCGCCACCTCGTTCACCAAGGCGACGCTCGCCGCGCACCCGGGCTTCTCCGCTCCGGTGCATGTCGTCCCGTACGGGGCGCCGCCGGCCGCCCTCGATGCTCCCCGTGAACCCTATGCGGCCGCGGGCCGACCGTTGCGCGTGCTCTATGTCGGCTCGCTGGGCCAACGCAAAGGGCTTTCGTATCTCTTCGCCGCCGCGGCGCTCGCCGGCCGCTCGATCACGCTCACCGTCGTGGGCACCAAGCCCGCCGATCGCTGCCCGGCGTTGGAGCGCGCCCTCGCGCCGCACCGCTGGATCCCGTCGCTGCCGCACGCCAAGGTGCTCGAGCTGATGCGCGCGAGCGACGTGCTCGTGTTCCCCTCGTTGTTCGAGGGCTTCGGCCTCGTGATCCTCGAGGCCATGGCGCAGGGCGTGCCGGTGATCACGACGCCCCACACCGCCGGCCCCGACATCATCGCCGACGGCATCGACGGCTTCATCGTCCCGATCCGCGACGCCGCCGCCATCGCCGCGCGGCTCGAGGAGCTGCATCGCGACCGCGAGCGCCTGGCCGCGGTGGGCGAGGCGGCCCGGGCCACGGCCGCCCGTTTTACCTGGTCCGCCTACGAGACGAGTCTCGCCGCCCTCGTCGGCGCGCGGCTCGGCGCCCACCCGCCCGTTTCCCACCCTTGAAACCCGAGACACCGCTCAAGTTCCTCCTCTGGCTCTACCTCGTGCTGCTCGTCTTCGAGGGCGCGTTGCGCAAGTGGGTCCTGCCGGGGTTCTCCGACGCGCTGCTCATCGTGCGCGACCCGGTGGTGATCCTGATCTACCTGGTCGCCTTCGGGCAGGGGCGCTTCCCGCTCAACGGCTGGACCTTCGCCACCGCCGCGCTCGCCGGCGCCGCGTTCGTCGCCGCGCTGATCGCCGGCCAGGACAACCTGCTGATCACCGTCTACGGCATCCGCACGAACTTCCTCCACGTGCCGCTCATCTGGGTCATGGCCGCGGTGCTCACCCGCCGCGATGTCGAGAACCTCGGCCGCGCCATCCTTCTGCTCACGATTCCCATGACTCTGCTGATGGTCGTGCAGTTCGAGTCCTCGCCGACCGCCTACATCAACCGCGGCGTCGGCGACACCGAAGAGGGGATGGGGCAGCTCTATGGTGCGCTCGGCCACATCCGGCCGCCCGGTTTCTTCTCGTTCATCACGGGGCCGCAACTCTTCTTCCCGCTCGCGCTGGCGTTCCTCTGTCACCAGTTCACCGCCACACGCCGGCTCGCCTGGCCGCTGCTCGTCGCCTGCGGCATGGCGATCCTCGTCGCCGTGCCGATCTCCATCAGCCGCACGCTCGCCGTGGCGACCGTGTTCATCGCGGCGGTGTTCGTCCCCGCGCTGGTCGTCACCGGCCGGCTGCGGGCGGATCTGTTCCGCACCGGGTTCATCGTCGCCGTCGTCCTCGTGCTCGCGGGTTTCCTCCCGGTCTTCGACGCCGCCCGCGAGGCGTTCCTCTCGCGCTGGGAAACCGCCCAGACCGGTGCCCAGGCCGGCGACGGCCTCGGCGCCGGCGCGATCTTCGACCGCCTCTTCGGCGGCTGGGACTATCTCGCCCACGTCCTCTCCAACGCCCCGCTCTTCGGCTCCGGCATCGGCATGGGCTCCAATGTCGCCGCCCGCCTCTCCACCGGCCGGCTCGGCTTCCTCCTGGCCGAGAACGAGTGGGCGAAGTGCCTGCTCGAGCTCGGCCCGCTCCTCGGCCTCGCGTTCCTGGGTTACCGTTTCCTCCTCGCCCTCGCGCTCCTGCGCCGCTCGCTCCGACGCCTTCTCCGCCAGCGGGACCTCCTGCCGCTGCTCATTCTCTGCGCGTCCGCCAGCGCCATCGTCTTCGGCCAATGGGCGCCCCCCACCATCCTCGGCTTCGCCGTCTTCGGCTCCGGCCTCTGCCTCGCCGCCTGCCAGGACGAGCCCGCGGGCGAACTCCCCGACGAGGAGGCAACCGACGAAGACGCGGACGACGCCGGGACCGACACCGCCGCGACCGCCCCTGAATCCACCTCATGAACACGCCGCCCGTCATCCTCGTCGGAAACTTCCCGCCCGACGGGCAGCAGAGCATGTTGCGTTTCGGCGCGCTGCTCGCGCGCGAGCTCTTCGCCCGCGACACCGACGTGAAACTCGTCGCCCCGACGCCGCATTTCGCCCGCCTCGCGCGCCCCTACCGCTACGCCGGCTGGCCCAAGCTTCTCGGCTACGCCGACAAGTTCCTCGTCTTCCCTCGCACGCTCCGGCGCCTCGCCCGCCGCCAGCCGGCGGCCGTCTTTCACCTCGTCGACCATGCCAACGCCGTCTATCTCCCCCGGCTCCCGCTCCGCACGGTGGTGACCTGCCATGACCTGCTCCAGGTCCGGGCCGCGCTGGGCGAGATTCCCCGCCAGACGGTGGGCCGCGCCGGCCGGCACTACCAGCGGTGGATCCTGCGGAGCCTCGGTCGCGCCCCGCTCACCGCCTGCGTGTCTGGAAAAACCCGCGACGATCTGCTCCGGCTCGCCAGCCTTCCGCCGGCCAACGTGACCGTGGTGCACAACGGGCTGAACCATCCCTACCACCGGATCGACTCCGCCGAGGCCTGGCGCCGGATCGCCACTCTCGCCACCACCGGCACCCCCTGGGCCGCCCACGGACCGTTCCTCCTGAATGTCGGCGGCGGCCAATGGTACAAGAACCGCCCCGGGCTCCTGCGCATCTTCCATTCCCTGCGCTCCCGCCACGGCTACACCGGCCGTCTGGTGCTGGTCGGCAAACCCCTCTCGCCCGCCGATGCCGCCCTCGCCCGCGGACTCGGCCTCGCCGAGGCCCTCGTCTTCGCCTCCGGCGTGCCGAACGACGCCCTCGAGGCGCTCTACAGCGTGGCCGACGGCCTGTTGTTCCCTTCCTGGGAGGAGGGGTTCGGCTGGCCCGTGCTCGAAGCGCAGGCGTGCGGCTGTCGCGTCTTCGCCTCCAACCGCCCGCCCATGACAGAGGTCGCCGGCCACGCCGCCACGTACTTCAACCCGACCGATCCAGCCGCCGCGGCGGAACGCATCGCCCACACCCTCGCAACCACG
>JAEZSJ010000303.1 GCA_023443985.1 Verrucomicrobiota bacterium
GGGTGGCGCCGCCGAAGCCCGTGCGTCCCAGCGCCACGAGTACGAGGGGCCGGCCGGCATCCCGGGCGGAGGCGGCGACGCGGCCGACGACCTCGGCGCCGTTCCACTCGGGATGCACGGTGCCGAACCAGCCGACGAACAGCGCGGCGCGCGGATCGACGCCCGGAGCGTGTGGTCCGAGCAGGCGGCGGCGGGTGGCCTCGCGGTCGCCGGGTTCGACGGGCAGGTTGCCGAAGAGGGGCAGGCGGCGCGCGGCGATGCCCTCGGCGGCGAGCGTGGCGACATAGGCGGGAGTCTGGGTGTGCACGACCTGGGGGCCGAAGGCGCGGTGCAGCCGGAGGATGGCGTGCCGCTGGAGCGTCCCGTGCAGGCGGTTCACGATGCGGTCGTTGCGATTCAGCCCGACCCAGAGCTCGTGCAGCATGAGGTGCCGGCGGCGGCCGCCGAGCAACGGCTCGAGATGTTCGGCGAGGCCGAAGGCGTAGCCGCGCGGGTGCCACGCGTAGGCGACGAACTGCAGGCTGATCCAGTCCGGAGCGAAACTCGCGACCGCGGCGCGGGCCTGGGTGATCCGCTGCGGCCAGGGCCGGCGGCGAGCGAGCCGGACGACGGGATCGCGGTCGTCGAGCGCGTCCTCGGTGTCGGCGAGGCCGATGGCGAGGGCGGAGTGGCCCTGTCGCGCCAATTCGGCGGCGAGGCACCGGATGTAGTCGCCCACGCCGTTGCGACCGGGGGCGAGCGAGGAGCCGAGGAAGACGAAGCGCATCGAAGGGAGGCGAAGGGCGGGAGGCGAGAGGCGGATCGCCGCTCTCGCGAGCGGCGCCACGCGGGGGGGGCGCCGCTCAGCCCCGGCGGTAGAAGCGGCCGAGGAGGGCGGCGAGTTTGATCGCGCGGCGCCGGGCCTGCACGGTGCCGGCCGGGAAGAGAGGGAGGGGCCCGTCGGCGTACTCCCAAAAACAGCGGTCGGGGCGGCTCGGCGGCTGACCGCGCAGGGCCTCGCGGACGTAGTGTTTTTTCCAGGGCTTGGGTTTGTCGACGGCGTGGCTCATGAGCGGGCGGCCGGGACTGGGGACGAAGTCCATGCCGTTGGGGCCGTAGATCGCGACCGGGTGCGGCGTGATCATCGCGGCGAGGTTCATGGTGTCCTGGTTGGCGCTCCAGAAACGGTGCGTGCGGTCGAGACTGCGCCAGCCCTTGAGGCTGCCGCTCTCGGGCTCGGCGGCGCGGACGAGGTCGGCCCAGTCGGCGAGGAAGGAGCGGTGCTCCCGGCGCACGCCCTGGAAGCCGCCGTTGCAGAACCGGTTCAGGGTGTGCACGACCTCGCGCCCGCGTTCGCGGGCGAAGGCGGCCCAGGCGTGGCGGAGCGGATGGTGCGGGCCCACGTGGTAGTGGTTGTCCTCACACAGCGCGACCCCGTAGCCGGCCCACTCCTCGTAGTAGCTCCAGCGCGAGCAGACGACGATGTCGGGATCGAAGTAGAAGACGGCGTCGGCTCCGGGTTCATGGGAGTCGAGCACCTCCTGCATCCACCACGGCTTGTAGTGGGTGAAGTGCAGATCGGTGGGGTGCGGGAACAGCACGATCTCGACGGACCCGGCGGCGATGCGGCGGGTGCCGTCGGCGGCGGGGGCGACGGCCGCCCAGGCGGGCAGCGCGCCGCGGTAGGCGGCCCAGAGCCGGCCGGTGTAGCCGTTGCGCGCGAGCGAGTTGGCGAGGGCGGCGACGCCGTGGTGGTAGTCGCCTTCGAAGAGGGTGGTGACGACGCTGGGCATTGCGGAGCGGATGGCGGGAAGGAGCGGATGACGGGTGCGCAGCGCGCGGCGGGTGCGCGCGGGGGCGGTCAGGCGCGGCGGTAGAAGCGGTTGAGGAACGAGGCGAGCGCGAGATCGAGGTGTTTCCACCGCACGCGGGCGGTGGAGAAGGCGCGGATCGGACCGGAGGCATGCGCCCAGAAGAGGCGGTCGGCGGCGGCGAGCGGGATGCCGGACAACGCGCGGCCGAGATAGAAGCGTCGCCAGGGCTTGGGCCGCCCCATCGCGTGCGAGAGCTGCGTGCCGCCGGGGAAGAAGTCCATGCCCGACGGGCCGACGGTGCTCAGCCCGAGGGGGGAGACCATGGTGGCCATGTTGAGGAGGTCTTGGTCGGGGAAACGTAGATACGGAGCGGTCCGCATGCGCAGCGAAAAGGAGCGGGGGTCGAAGCCGAACGCCGTGCCGGCCTCGAGCAGGCGTTGCCAGGTCTCGACGAAGGCGGCGTCGCGCCGGTGCACGCCGACGAAGCCGCCGTTGTAGTACGCCCCGCGCGTCTGCACCGGCGGGAAGCCGGCCTGGCGCAGGTACCTGGTCCAGATCTGGCGCACGGGATGATCGCCGGGCATGACGGGGTTCACGTCCTCCACGAGGGCGATGCCGCAGTCGACCCAGTCCTCGAAGTAGCCCCATTCGCGTTTCACGACGACGTCCGGGTCGAAATAGAAGAGCCGCTCCGCCGCCGGAACGACCTCTCGCCAGAGCCGCTGGAAGAAGGCCGGCTTGTGGTTGGTGAGGTGCCACTCGGTCTCGACGGCGACGCAGTCGACCTGGAAGCCCTCGGGACCATCCCAACGGGGGTGCCCCTCGGGGCTGCGCGCGGTGCACCACGGCGGCGGGGCGCCCCGGTGGCCGATGATGCACCTGCCGCGGAAGCCCGCGGCGTGGAGCGAGTTGAACAGCACGGCGGCACCGAGGTGGTAGTGGCCTTCGAGGAGCGTGAAGACGACGGAGCGGTTGGACATCGTGGGGCGGAGGGCAGGGAGACGGCGGCGACGGGCGGAGCGCTCAGGCGGCGGTGCGGGACGGGTGTGGCGTCATGAAGCGGAGGATGCGCGGATCGGTGGTGGAAGCGAATCGGTGCGCGGCCGGCCCAACCGGTGCCGCCGGCGCGGGACCGCGGCGGACCGGACGGGCGAGGCGGCGGCTCAGGCGGGGAGCAGGGTGCGTGCCGCGCGGAGGGCGTATCC
>JAEZSJ010000343.1 GCA_023443985.1 Verrucomicrobiota bacterium
GCTACATCATGTCGGACGAATTGGGCTACGGAGGACCTGGAGAACGGAACAGAACGGAAACGGAATATCTGGAACTCGGGGAATCAGGAACGGACGCGGAAACGGACGACAGACGGGAACGAGGAGAACGAAGGCTGAGGGGCCGGCGGCGGAAGGAAGCTAGGAGCTAGGAGTTGGGCGGACGGATTCCGGAAGGGAAAATGTGGGAATCAGGAAAGCAGGAACGGAAGAAGGGCGAGTAGGCCCGGTCTCTGGCCGATCTCTCGGGTAGGTCGTCGGTGGTGCAGAGGGTGCTGGGCTGCTGGGGTCCGGTCGCAGACCGGATCTACCTACTCGCGCGGGTTGAAGCGGGAGGTTTCGGAGAGTTTCTCCCAGAGGGCGCGCTCGGCGGCGGGCGGGTCCTCGGGGACCTGCACGCGGATGACCACGTGGAGATCCCCGCGGTGGCCGTGCGCGTCGTGGAGGCCGAGGCCGTTGAGGCGGAGTTGCTGGCCGCCCTGCGTGCCGGGCTTGATGCGGAGGTTCACTTTGCCGTCGAGCGTTTGCAGCGGGATGGTGGCGCCGAGGACGGCTTCCCACGGCGCGAGCTCGAGATCGAAGAAGAGATCGTCGCCCTCGCGGCGGAACTCGGGGTGTTGGAGGAAACGGACGACGAGAAAGAGGTCGCCGCCGTTGCCCTGTCCGGCGAGCCGGATCTTCTGTCCCTCACGGATGCCGGAGGGGATCTTGATGTTGTAGGTGTGCGTGGAGGCGGCGCCCGTGTGGGGATCGGTCCGGCGGTAGCTGATCTGTCGATGCGCGCCCTTGACCGCCTCCTCGAGGGTGATGCGGAAGTCCGCTTCGACGTCGCCCGAGGGCCGCCGCGGTTTGCGGGCACCCTGGCCGGTGCCGCGGCCAAAGAACTGCTCGAAGAAATCGCTGAAGCCGGCGCCGCCGAAGGCGTCCTCGAAATCTTGGGGCGAGCCCTGCTGCCACTGGCCGCCGCCGAACGGATTTCCTCCCGGACCGAAGCCGCCGCGGCCGAACTGGGGCTGGTCCCAGTTGGCGCCGAGCTGGTCGTAGCGTTTGCGTTTCTCGGGGTCACCGAGGACCTCGTAGGCCTCGTTGAGCTCCTTGAATTTCGCCTCCATGTTCGCCTTGCGCGTGGCGGTGGGCGCGCGGTCGGGATGGTATTCCCGGGCGAGCTTGCGGAATGCCTTCTTGATCTCCTCGGGCGTGGCGGTGCGCGCGACGCCGAGGGTCTGGTAGTAGTCTTTGAAGGCGGCCATGGCGAAGGAGGCGAGAAGTTGGGAGCTGGAATCTAGAAGCTAGAATTGGGAGGCCCGACTGCTGCCGACTGGTGCTTCCCTCGGTATCCACGGGAGCGGCGGCGCGATGGTGATCTTGGAGCCAGGATAGCGGAGCGGGCGGGGCTCCGATCTTCTAGATTCTAGCTTCTAGCTCCTCGATTCTCGTCTTCCTAGAGCTGGTTCACGACGACCTGGGCGTAGCGGAGGACCTGGTCGCCCTTGATGTAGCCTTCGCGATAGACCTGCACGATCGTGTGCTCGGGCTTGCCCTCGACCTTCTGCATCGAGACGGCCTCGTGGCGGTTGGGGTCGAAGGGCTGGTCGAGGCTCGCGATCTTCTCGATGCCGTGCTCGCGGAGGAGTTGGTAGAACTTCTCGAGCGTCATGCGCACGCCGGTGGTGAGGTGGTCGACGGTCTCCTTGTCGGCGGGCGTGAGGAGGGCCATCTCGAGGTTGTCGGCGATGGTGAGCGCCTGCTGGATGAACTCGGTCTTCTTGGACTCGGCGGTGCGCTGGGCGTCGCTGGTGATGCGGCGGCGGGTGTTCTCGAAATCGGCGACCTTGCGGAGGAACTTCTCGCGCTCCTCGGCGAGGGCGGCCTCGGCCTGCTGCACGCGGGTCTCGAGCTCGGCGATGCGCTGCTGTTCGGGCGAGAGCGGCGCGGTGCCGGCGCCTTCGGCGGCGGGAGGAGGCGTGGATTCGGGGACGGGAGGAGTGGCGGAGGCTTCGGGCATGGGAGGAAAGGGGAAGGAGGACGGATGGCAGCCGGCGGACGACGGAGGACGGACGACAGAAGGAAACGAAGAGAACGAAGGACGGAGGGCCGGAAGACGACTATCTGGAACTCAGGAGATCAGGACTCGGAGGGCGGATTGGGTCACAGAGGGCACGGAGGCGTAGGCGGTCACGGAGAGCGGACGACAGAAGGGAACGAAGAGAACGAAGGGCGGAGGGTTAACCGCAAAGAACGCAAAGAGCGCAGAGGATCGATCTTTGAGTTCTATGTGTTCTCTGCGGTTAAGTTGGTTTGGTGGGGTGGGTCGCGGAAGAGACGGATGGCGGACGTAATGCCCGCCCCACCATCGGCGGCGGAACGGAACGCAAAGCGTTCCGCTGCGGAAACTACTTCGCGGCCATCTCGAGGATTTTGTTCAGGCGGGAGACGAAGTTACGCGGCTCCTCGACGATGCCGGCGGCGAGCAACGCGTTCTCGTAGAGCTGCTCGGCGATGAGGGCGGCGCGGTCGGCGTCGGTCGTGCTGAGTTTGTGGAGGCTCTTGATGAGCGGGTGCCGCGGGTTGATCTCGAGGTCCATCTTCGGCGGCTGCTCGGCCTCCTCCTGCTTCATGGCGCGCATGATGCGGCGCATCGCGGGCGAGAGCATCTTGTCGGAGTTAAGCGCGACGACCGGGCTGTCGACGAGGCGCTTGCCGGCCTCGACTTTGCCGACCTTGGCGTCACCGAGCTTGTCCTTGAGCCAGGAGCTGAGGGCTTTCACGTCGGCCTCGGGGAGGGC
>JAEZSJ010000347.1 GCA_023443985.1 Verrucomicrobiota bacterium
GCCCTCCCCCGCGGCCGGAACAGCCGCCGCCGCGCGCGCGGCGTGTATCCACCCTTCCCTTCACCCCGATCGTTCCGCACCAAACCCCCGTTCATGAACTCCCTCCTCCACCTGATGGGCCTGTGCCTCGGCGTTGTCCTCGCCGGCACCGGCGCCACGCTCCAAGCCGCCGGCCCGACCGCGAGGGTCGACCATCTGGTGTATGCCACGCCGGACCTGGACCGCGGGATCGCGGAGCTGGAGCAACGCCTCGGAGTGAGGGCCATCTTCGGCGGACAACATCCCGGCCGCGGGACCCGCAACGCCCTGATCGCCCTCGGGCCGACCTGCTACCTCGAGATCATCGCCCCGGACCCCGAGCAGCCCCCGCGCACCTCACCCCTCCCCTACGGCGTCGACTCCCTCACCGTCGGCGGGCTGGCCGGATGGGCCGCCAACAGCGCCGACCTCGATCGTCTGCGGCGGGACGCCCTCGCGCACGGCATTCCGTTCAGCCGGGTGCAGCCCGGTAGCCGCCGCCGTCCGGATGGCGTCGTCCTCTCGTGGCGTCTCGCCGGCATCGCCAGCGACGCCGACGACTGCACCGTGCCCTTCTTCATCAACTGGGGCGAATCCCCGCACCCGGCGCAGAACGCCCCGAAGGGCGCCGTGCTGGTCGAGCTCCGGGTCGAGCATCCCGACGCCGAGAACACGCGCCGGCTGTTCTCCCCCCTCGGGCTCGAGGTCCCCGTCGGCCCCGGGGCGACGCCGGCCCTGGTGGCGATCCTCGATACGCCGCGCGGCCGCGTGGAGCTGCGTTAGGCGGCGACCCCGGCACCTCCCTCGCCGCACGGCCGGCACTCCCGGATTTCTCGGCGCCCGGCTCGCGGCGAGCCCGCCCACGTACAGATTTGCGGCCGGCCGACCCCGCCGTCATTCCACCCATTCTTCCCATGCACTTGCCCGCCTTCGTCCGCCGTCGCCGCACGCTCCTGCTTTCGCTCGCCGGTGCGTATGTGGCCTACCTCCTCGCCGGGTTCCTCCTCGTTCCCGTCATCGTACGACGGCAGATTCTGCAACACGCCCCCACCGCGCTGCACCGCTCCGTCGCGCTCGAGCAGGCGCGGTTCAACCCCTTCACGCTCACGCTCACCCTGCGCGGCCTCGGCATCGCCGACCACTACCAGGCGGAGCTCGCCGGCTGGGACGAGCTGACGGTCAACCTCGCGGCCTCCTCGCTGGTCCGGCGCACCTGGTACTTCGACTCGATCCGCCTCGTGCACCCGCGCGCCCGCCTCGTGCTTGGCGCCGACGGCCGGCCCAACATCGCCGATCTCTTCCCCCCGGAGGCGCCAACCCAGACCACGGCAACGCCCGCCGCCCTCCCGCCGGTGATGGTGCTGGAACTGCTCATCGAGCGCGGCGACTTCCGCTTCGTCGACCGCTCGCGCGGCGAACCCTTCGAGACCGCGTTCAGCCCCTTCTCGCTCGACCTCCGCCGTTTCACCACCCGCCCCGATCGCACGGGCAACTACGCCTTCCAGGCCGTGACCGAGGCCGGCGAACGTTTCGCCTGGCGGGGCAATCTCGGCGTCGCCCCACTCGCCTCCGCCGGCCACTTCGAGCTCGGCGACCTCGCGCTCGCCAAGTACGCGCCCTTCTCCCGCAGCTTCGTGCAGCTCGCCCCGACCGCCGGCAAACTCTCCGTCGCCGCCGACTACGAGGTCCGCCTCGACTCCGCGCGCATCCTGCGCGTCGCCCACGGCCTGCTCACGCTCACCGGCCTCGAGCTCGCCGCGCCCGGAGCGCCGGCCCCGGCCGTCTCCGCCGCCGAGATCCGTCTCGAGGACTTCGCGGCCGACGCCGTGGCGCGCTCCGCCTCCGCCGCCACCCTCTCGCTCCGGGGCGCCCAGATCGCCGCCGAGCGCCGGGCCGATGGCACGCTCGACCTCGTCGCGCTGCTCGCCCCGCCGCCCGGTGCCCCTCCCGCCCCCGCGCCGGCGCCCGCGCCACCTCCTGCGGCGTTCACCGCCTCGCTGGCGAAGCTCGCCCTCACCGACTCCGCGGTCCGCCTCACCGATCGCACCACCCCGCGGCCGACCACGATCGCCGTCGACCAGCTCGCCCTCACCTTGACCAATGTCGGCACCGCGCTCGACCGCGAGGTGCCGCTCGAGGCCACCCTCCGCTGGAACGAGAGCGGCCGCCTTGCGCTCCGCGGCTCCGTGCGCCCGCAGCCACTCGCCGCCGCGCTCGAGGTCGAGGCCGAGGGCATCGCGCTCCGCCCGCTCGACCCGTACCTCGCGCCCTTTCTCGACGTGTTCATCACCGGCGGCGCCGCCCGCGCCAAAGGCCGGCTCGAGGTCGCGCTGCCCGCCGCCGGCGCGCCCGACCTGCGCTGGACCGGCGACCTCGGTCTCGGGAATTTCGCGACAGTCGACGCCGCCTTCTCCGAGCCGCTCCTCGGCTTCGCCGACCTCGCGCTCACCGGCGTGAAGTTCACCGCGCAGCCGTTCGCCCTCGCTCTCGACGAGATCGCGCTGCGCGAGCCGTTCGCCCGGGTCGTCGTCATGCCCGACCGGCAGGTCAACCTCGCCGCCGCCCTCAAGCCGCTGCACGCCGCGGAGCCCGCGCCCCGCGACGCGAACCCGGCGGCCCCCCCCGCCCCGCCGCCGCCCGCCAGTGTAACCGAAGATCAATCACAGCCGATCTCCGTCGCCCGCGTCACGATCGTCGGCGGCAGGTTCTCCGCCACCGACCGCTCGATCGAGCCCGCCTTCGAGACCGAGCTCACCGGGTTCGGCGGCACGATCACCGGGCTCGCCTCCGATCCCGCCGCCCGCGCCGGCGTCGACCTCTCCGGCCGCCTCGGCGCCGCGCCGCTGCGCATCACCGGCCAG
>JAEZSJ010000354.1 GCA_023443985.1 Verrucomicrobiota bacterium
CCCCCGCCCGCCTCGCCCAATTCTACCCCGCGGCGAACGAGAGCTGACCTCATCATGCACCAAATCTCCACTGTAGGAGCCTGCTTGCAGGCGATCTGTGCGCGAAATCGCCTGCAAGCAGGCTCCAACCGCGGACGCCATACCCCAGCAGTTGGCTCCGTTTCGTCGCTGCGATGAGAACCTCGCTAACGGAAATCATCGCGTGTGTAGCGGTGCTTCTCTTGGGCGTCTGGGCTGCCTCACTGCTCGCTGAAGCGTGCTATCTGACGAGCCTCTCGCATCGCCCGAACATCGACCCGGCTACGATTCCCAGAAAACTCGGAGCGGCAGTGGTCCTGTCAGGGCTCGGCAGCCTGTGCGCTTTCATCGCCAAGAAGGATGAGAGCGCACGCTTACGTCGTATTTGGTTTCTAGCCCGCTCGCTGAACTTCGCGGTATTGTTTTCCTGCATCGCCTACGCGTTGTGGGTCTACATCGAGGCCAAAATGAACGGCCAAGCCTGAGCCCCCGCCCCATGATCTCCTTCATCCTCGAGCCGTTCAGCTACGCCTTCCTGCAGCGCGGGCTGCTGGTGGCGGCGTTGCTCGGGCTGAGCGGCGGGCTGCTCGGCAGCATCCTCGTCCTGCGCCGGCTCTCGCTCATGGGCGACGCCCTCTCTCACTCGCTCCTGCCGGGCATCGGCCTGGCGTATCTGCTTTTCGGGCCCAGCGTGCCCGCGCTCCTGCTCGGCGCGCTGCTCGCCGGCCTCTTCACCGCGCTGGCCAGCGGTCTCGTCAGCCGCCTCACCCGAGTGAAGGAGGACGCCGCCTTCGGCTCGCTCTTCCTCGTGCTCTTCGCCGCCGGCGTGGCGCTCGTCAGCCGCCTGCCCACGCGCGTCGACCTCCTGCATTTCCTTTTCGGCAACATCCTCGGGGTCGGCCCGGCCGATGTCGCGCTCTCCGCCGGTGCCTCGGCGCTCACCGTCTCCGTTTTCCTGTTCTTCCGCCGCAGCATTCTTCTCGAAACCTTCGACCCCGTCTTCCACCGCGCCACCGGCGGGCGCGGCTGGCTCACGCACCTCGGCGTGCTGGCGTTGTGCGTGGTCAACCTTGTCGCCGCGCTCCAGGCGATGGGCGTGGTGCTCGCGCTCGGGTTGTTCCTCCTCCCGGCCGTGACCGCCTACCTCTGGTGCGATCGCTTCGCCCGGATGCTCATCGTCTCCGCCGGCACCGCGGTGCTCGGCTCGGTCGTCGGCATTTTCGTGAGCTACCACGCGGGCCTGCCGAGCGGCGCCGCCATCGTGCTCACGCTCGGCGCCTTCTTCCTCGCCTCCGCCCTCACAAGCCCCCGCTACGGCATCATCGCCCGCCTGCGCAACAGTCGCCGCGAAGGTCGCGCCATCCGCCACACGGCGGAATGACGTACCTTATTTTTCATCACGCGGGTTCCCTGCTCCGCATTCCCGCGGGGGCATCATGCCAACTCCTCGTCGGCGTGTTCAATTTCTTCTCACGCGCCAAGCACCGGCGCGATCTCCGCTCACGGCGCGGATTCGGGGACGGGCTCCGTCGCCGGGGCGGCCGGTGCACCATCAACGGTCTCCGGTTGCGGCTCGGGGTCCTTCGGCGCGACGCTCGGCTCCGGTGCGGCCGCCGCAAGCGCCTCCACCGTCACCTCGCCGGACTGCGGATTGTAGACAAAACGTTTGCCGCGCGGCGCCGCCGGCAGCTTCGACAGGTAACGGCTCTCGACCAGTTCATCGAGCGTTCGCGGCAGTCGCCCTTCGAGCACGTTGAACTGCTGCACCGACTGGGTGAGCGTCGTGAGCCCGGTGACCTCCGCCGCCTTCTTCTCCGCCTTGTCGAGCGTGCGGGCGTAGTCGCCCAAAGGGCCGGGCGCCGTGTTCTTCTCGCTGTCCGTCGCTCTCGCCGGGTTGCTCGGGGCCGGTTTCCCGCCCGCACTGTTCGCCGGGCGGCGTTTCTCGGGGCAACCGGTCAGGAGGAGCGAAGTCGCAACGAGTCCGAAGATCCAGAGACGCTTGTGCATGCCGTGATGCTGCCGCACTGCCACTCCGGCGCAAGCCCGCGCCGCCACGCCGGAGATTGTCATCGGTTTCTGACGCAGCCAAACATGCCCCCGATGCCCGTCCGCTCGCCCGCGCAACGTTTCCAGCGGCTTCTCGCCGTGGCTCGGTTCGACGCCGTATCGCTCGCCGTCGTCGCCGGCCCCGCCGCGGTTGCGGCTCTGTTTCTGCGCGAGTGGTTCGCTGCGGGAGTGGGCACGATCGTGGCGGGCTGTGGTTGGCTCGAATGGCGCAGCCAGCGTCGCCTGGCCCGCGGTCAACTTCACGGACTCGCCGGCATGGTCGCCGCGCAACTTCTCTGCCTCGGAGCCATCCTCGCGTACGCGCACCACCTCGCCGGACAGGTCCGCGCCGACCACATCCTCCAACTGCTGCCGGCGTTCAGCCGCGAGCAACTCTTCTTGAGCTTCCCCGATCCCGCCGGGGCCGAGGCATTCCTGCGGCTGGTCCAGCGGTTGATGGTCGGCGCCGTCGCCTTGGCGGCCGTGCTCTGCCAGGGCACGATGGCGTTCTACTACCTCCGCTCGCGGTCCTTCGTCCGCCCCTTGCTCGCCGCCCCGCCCCGGCTCGACCCGCCGCCCGCGCCGCAACGCTGAGTCAAGCGCCCGGGCTCTCCGCGCCCGCGAGGGTCGCTTCGTCGAGGCCCATGCGGTCGCGCGCGAAGGTCCGCAGGTCCGGCGTGAGCGGCGCCCGGAAGGTCCGCCCCCCCTCCCCGGGGTCGAACCGCATCTCCAGCGCGTGCAACGCGTGCCGCGGCAGTGTGAGCAGCCCCGCCAACCGCGGCGTGAAGCCGTCGCGAATGAACTCGAGGAAGAGCAACTGGTCGGGCCCGTAGAGTTTGTCACCAAGGAGCGGACACCCCAACTCGGCCGCATGCACCCGGATCTGGTGTTGCCGGCCCGTGCGCGGCCGCACGCGGGCAAGCGTGAAGCCGCCGCCGTGCGCCACCGGCAGGAACTCCGTCATCGCCGCGCGCCCTTCCGGCCCGCGCACCACCGCCTGCCGCGCCACGATCGGGCTGGCGAGATCGCGGCCGAGCGGCGCGTCCACCACGGTCGGCTCGCGCATTTCGCCGCACAGGATCGCGAGGTAGAGTTTGCGTACGCGGCGGCCCTCGACCGCCGTCTGCAACCGTCCAGCCGTCGCCGCATTCTTCGCGAACACCATCACCCCGCTCGTCTCGCGATCGAGCCGGTAGATCATGTGCACGCGGGGCAACTGCAGGTGTTCGCGGCACGCGCCGACAAGCGACGACCACGGACCGTTCTTCGAGGGATGGCAGACGACATCCCCCGGCTTGTTGAGCACGATCACGTCGTCGTCCTCCTCCACGATCCAGCGGGGAAACTCCTCCGGAGCGATCAACCGCGGTCCCTTGTCCACGAACTCGCTCATCGCCGCCCCTCCGCGCGCCGATCCGTCGCCCCGTAGCGCCACGCCCCGGCCGCCCGGCGCGCCAACGCGGCACAACCGCCGCCCGTTCCACGGCGCCCGGCCGTCACGCCGGGATTTCGTCGCCCCCACCGGAACCGCCACCCCGCGCCCCTGTCTCGCCCGGGGCGACGATGCAACACCGGGGAAAAACCACCCGTCCCGCCACGACGGCATGCGGTATGCACGGCATCCGCATCGGGTCGCCCTCCGCCGTGCCAAACCTCGCTCCAATCCGGATCCGCGCCAGCGACGCGCCACGCGCGCCGGGTCGGCGGCGGCGGCTCCTCGCGCCGTTCGCGGCCGCGAATTCGCAGCGCATCGGTGTCAAGCGGCGTATCGGAAAACCCTCCGGAAAAATTTCCGCCGAAAACGATTCCGCAGTTGTTAACCCGCCCGGATTTCGGCCGATATTGTCCCCGGCGCATGACCCTGACCGCCCACCCCTCCGCTCCCCGGCGGAACCCCGGTACAACCAGGTCGCACGACCCGTGCTGCGCACGCATTTTCTCCCGCAATCGTCGGCGGCACCGGTTGCAAACAGCCGGTCGCAGGCTAGCCTCGAAACGCAGCGAGATGAACGTTTTCCCCACACCGGAGACTACTCCGGTCACCACGGTCACCGTGACGGGCGCGAGGGCGTTTTCGTAATCGAACACGATCCCACTAATCGCGCCTCCCACACCCAAAACAAGGAGCAAAAACGCACCATGAAAGCAGATACCAATCCGCACGAAATCATCGTCTCCGGCATCCATGTCGACCTGACCGCCGCCCTCAAGGCCTACGTCGTGGACAAGATGCAGCGATTGTTCGGACACGAGGATCGAATCGTGCGGATCCGGGTGGAGATCGAATTTGACGACCGCAGGGCCAAGGAGGACCGCTTCACCGCCAAGGCCCACCTCCAAATCCACGGTCCGGATACGAATATTTCCGTCACCTCCGACGACGCGTACAAGTCCGTCGACCTCCTTGTCGACAAGCTCGACCGCGCCCTGCGTCGCCGCTCCCGTCTGAAGAAGGAGAAGCGCAACCACCCCCATGAGGTGGAGCTCGCCGCCGCGCTGCCGAAGGTCGGGTGACCCCTCCTGCTCTCCCGCACTCACCAAGCCGCGCCGGATCTCCGGCGCGGCTTTTCGTTTCGCCCTGCCTCCGCGCCGGCGCCGGCGGCCGCGGGATTTCGGATTGCGGCTGGATCGCACCGCCCGCATTCCGCAAGCTCAGCTCCGCCACCGCATGCCCGATCCCGCCGCAGTCCAGTCGATGTTCGGCCGCATCGCCCGCCGCTACGATCTCGCCAACCGCCTGCTCAGCGGCGGGACCGATCTGTGGTGGCGCTGGCGCCTGCGCCGCGCCGTGGCCCGCCGCCGACCGCGGGCGGTGCTCGATCTCGCGACCGGCAGCGGCGATGTCGCCTTCGCCCTCGCGCGCGGGCTGCCCGAGACCGTCGAGATCACCGGGATGGACTTCTGCCAGCCGATGCTCGACCAGGCCGAGGCCAAGAAGGCGCGATCACCGCGTTACGCGAAGATCCGTTTCGCCGCGGGCGACGCGATGGCGCTGCCCGCGCCCGACGCCGCGTTCGACGTGCTCACGATCTCCTTCGGGCTGCGCAACGTGGCGGATCGCCACCGCGCGTTGGGCGAGATGCACCGTGTGCTGCGCCCGGGCGGCACGCTGTTCGTGCTCGAATTCTCCCAGCCGTACCGCTGGTTCGCCCCGGTCTACTATTTCTATCTGCGCCGCATTCTGCCGCTCGTCGCCGCCCCGGTCACCGGGGACAAGGGCGCCTACGAATACCTTGGCGGCTCGATCGCGCAGTTTCCCGTCCGCGAGGCGATGACCGCCGAGATCCGCGCCGCCGGCTTCGGCGAGGTCCGCGCGACTGCCATGACCTTCGGCATCGTCGCCCTGCACGAGGCCCGCAAATGAGGCAGCCGCCGCGCGCCGCGGGCGTGCCGGCTTCGCCATAAGTTTCCCCGCGTGCCGGCCAGCGGCCCCACAACCGCGGCTTGTTTCGTGCGCCCGCCGGCCGTTCGGCATTGCCTCGCCGACGCCGCCAAACTTCATCCGCGCCGTGCTGCGAGGCGCCCCCCGCCCCGCCATCGCCAACCCAACCCAGGAACTTGCTTGGACATTAAGCAGATCAGAACGCTCGTTGACCTCATGAACCGGTCCGACCTGACCGACTTCGAGGTCGAGGAGGAGGGTTTCAAACTGCGCATCCGCCGCAACGCCGGTCAGCCCCCCACCGTGCAGACGCAGGTCGGCATCCCGCTCGTGGCGGGACCGGTCACGCCCGCACCGACGGTGATTGTGCCCGCGCCGCCCGCGGCGAGCCCCGCCCTGCCGTCGCCTCCCGTCGCCGGCGCCGAGGAGGCCGGGATCGGCTACATCAAGTCCCCCATGGTCGGCACCTTTTATCGCGCCGCCTCGCCGGAAAGCGCGCCGTTCGTCGACACCGGTACCGTCGTCGCGGAAAGGTCGGTGGTCTGCATCATCGAGGCCATGAAGATCATGAACGAGATCCAGGCCGAGCTGAAGGGCACCATCTTGGAAGTGCTCCTCGAGAGCGGCCAGCCGGTCGAATACGGCCAACGGCTCTTCAAGGTGAAACTCGGCTGAGCCCGCCCCGGCGTGCGCCCTCCGGCACGCCATCGCAGCCCCACTCCGTCTCGCCGCATGATCCAGAAAATCCTCATCGCCAACCGCGGCGAGATCGCGCTGCGCATCGTCCGCGCGTGCCGCGAGCTCGGCATCAAGACCCTGGCCGTCTACTCCGAGGCCGATCTCCAGTCGCTCCACGTGCAACTCGCCGACGAGGCGATCTGCATCGGCGGCCCGCGCGGCAACGAGAGCTACCTGCGCGCGGACCGCATCATCAGCGCCGCCGAGGTGGCCGATGTCGACGCCATCCATCCCGGCTACGGCTTCCTCTCGGAAAACGCCGACTTCGCCGAACAGTGCGAAACCTGCGGCATCAAGTTCATCGGCCCGCGCTCCCAGAGCATCCGGATGATGGGCGACAAATCCGTCGCCAAAGATACGGTACGCAGGGCCGGCGTGCCGATCGTGCCCGGCTCCGACGGGCCGGTCACCTCCGAGGAGGAGGCGCTCAAGGTGGCCCGCCGCATCGGTTATCCGGTCATCATCAAGGCGGTCGCCGGCGGCGGCGGCCGGGGCATGCGCGTCGCGCACAACGACATCTCGTTCGCCAAGGAATTCCACGTCGCCCGCAACGAGGCCGAGAAGGCGTTTGGCAACGGCGCCGTCTACGTCGAGCGCTACATCCAGAATCCCCGCCACATCGAGTTCCAGATCCTCGCCGACGAACACGGCAAGGTCCTGCACTTGGGCGAGCGCGACTGCTCGATCCAGCGCCGCCACCAGAAGCTCATCGAGGAGGCGCCCTCGCCGTTTCTCACCGCCGAGCTGCGCGAGAAGATGGGGCGCGCCGCCGTCGCGGCGGCCGAGGCGGCCGGCTACGCGAACGCCGGCACGATCGAGTTCCTCGTCGATGAACGCGGCGACTTCTACTTCATCGAGATGAACACCCGCATCCAGGTCGAACATCCCGTCACCGAGGAGGTGACCGGCATCGACCTGGTGAAGCAGCAGATCCTGGTCGCCGCCGGCGAGCATCTCGCCTTCGACCAGAACGACATCACCTTCACCAAACACGCCATCGAGTGCCGCATCAACGCCGAGGATCCTGCGCGCAACTTCGCGCCCTCGCCCGGCACGATCGGCCTCTACTACGCCCCCGGCGGCCACGGGGTGCGCGTCGACTCCCACGCCTACGGCGGCTATGTCATCCCCCCGTACTACGACTCGATGATCGCCAAGCTCATCGCCTATGGCTCCTCGCGCCAGGTGGCGCTCCAACGGGCCTACCGCGCCTTGAGCGAATACCTCGTGCGCGGCGTGAAGACGACCATCCCGCTCCACAAGGCGATCATCAGCGACCCCGTCTTCTGCGCCGGCAAGGCCACCACCAGCTACATGGAGGACTTCTTCGCGCGGATGCCGCCGGACCTCTTCACCGCCAGCGACAATCCGCCGGCGGCCTGAGCGCGGCCCGGCCGCGCAGCTGTCGCCTCCCGCCGGCGTGCCGCCGCGCATTGCGCCGTTGCGCGCAGCTGCCACGGTCCCATCCTCCCGCGCCGACTGTGAACGACCTCCACCGCGCCCGTTTCTACGCCATCCTCGACACCGGCTACGTGCCGCGCGAACGCTGGTCCGCCGTCTGCCGTGCGCTGCTGCACGGCGGAGCCGACATCGTTCAGCTGCGCGCCAAGCGCGAAGACGCCGCCCAGCGCCGCCGCCTGCTCGAGGAGATCATGCCCCTGTTCACCCCGGGAGCCGTCGTGGCCGCGCCGCCGCCGCTCGTCGTCAACGACGACCTCGACCTCGCGCTCGCCCATCCCGGGCTCGGCCTCCATGTCGGCCAGGACGATCTCGCGCCGCAACTCGCCCGCGCCCGACTCGGGCCCGATCGTATCCTCGGCCTCTCGACCCACTCGCCGGAGCAGGCGGCCGCCGCCCAGGCGCTCCCGCCCGGCACGCTCGACTATTTCGCGGTCGGCCCGGTCTTCGCCACGCCCACCAAGCCGACCTACGCGCCGGTCGGACTCGAGCTGGTCCGCCACGTCGCCGCGACCCGGCCCGCGTTGCCGTGGTTCTGCATCGGCGGGATCAAGCGCGACAACCTGGCCGCCGTCCGCGCGGCGGGCGCGGCGCGGGTCGTGGTCGTCTCCGAGGTGCTCACCGCGGCCGATCCGTCGGCTTTGATCGGCGAATACAGGTCGGCGCTGTAGCGGCGTCCGGTGCGCCGCCGGGGTGTCGCCGGGCGCGAGTCCCGGGTTGTGCCGCGGGCCGGGAGTGTCACAGTCGGAGCACTCCCGCCCCATGTCCCTGCTGCTTTTCCTTGTCGTCTCGGGTGTCGTGCTCGCGCTCGCCTACCGCTGGATGGGCCGCCATCTCGCCCGGTATTTCAAGCTGGATGCCGCCGCGCCGGTCCCCGCCCACACGGAGCGCGACGGGCTCGACTTCGAGCCCGCGCGCACGTCCTACCTGCTGCCCCAGCACTTCTCCGCCATCGCCGCGGCCGGCCCGATCGTGGGCCCGATCCTCGCCGCCACGCTCTTCGGCTGGTTGCCCGCGTGGATCTGGATCATCGTGGGCGCGATCCTGGTGGGCGGCGTGCACGACTTCGCGACGCTCGTCGCCTCGGTGCGGCATGGCGGGCGCTCGATCGCGGAGGTGGTGCGCCGCCACATGAACCGCCGGAGCTACCTGCTCTTCCTGGCTTTCATCTGGGTCTCGTTGATCTACGTGATCATCGCCTTCGCCGATGTCACCGCGGGCACCTTCGTGCAGAAGGGGGCGGCCGATTCCGCCGAGGCGCCCGGGCCGGCGGTCGCGACCTCCTCGATCCTGTACCTCGTCCTCGCCCTCGTGATGGGGATTTTGGTACGGACGACCCGGCTCGGCGAGAATCGTGCGAAACTCGTCTTCCTCCCGCTCGTGCTCGGTGCGATCCTGGTGGGTCCGTATTTGCCCTTCGATCTCGGCGCGCTCACGGGCGCCGCGCGGCCGCAGATGGTCTGGGGCTTCGTCCTGCTCGCGTACTGCTTCTTCGCCGCGCTCGCCCCGGTGTGGCTGCTCCTCCAGCCGCGCGGCGCCCTCGGCGGCTATTTCCTCTACGTGATCATGGTCGTGGGGGTGCTCGGGATCGTGGTCGGCTCCCTCAACGGCAGCCTCTCCATCCAGGCCCCCGCCTTCGGCGCGGGCGAGCTCTTCTCGTTCTCCGGGAGCAAGCCCCCGCTGTTCCCCATGCTCTTCATCACGATCGCCTGCGGCGCCTGCTCGGGTTTCCACTCCATCGTCGCCAGCGGGACCACCTCCAAACAGCTCGCCAACGAGACCGACGCCCGCCCCGTCGCCTACGGCGGCATGTTGCTCGAGTCGTTTCTCGCCTGCCTCAGCCTCGCGACCGTGATGATCCTCGCCAAGCCCACGGGCCGCCCCGACATCACGTACGCGGACGGTGTCGCGATCTTCATGAACCAGGCGTCGTTCGGGGCGATCCCGGTGGGTGTGGCTCGGCAGTTCGGCCTGCTGTGCTTCGCCACCTTCGTCTTCGACACCCTCGATGCCTGCACGCGTCTCGCCCGTTACGTCCTGATGGAGTTCACCGGCTGGAGATCGCGCGTCGGCCTTTACTCCGCCACCCTGGTGAGCGTCGCGGTGCCCGCGCTCGTGCTGGCGATGCCGCCGGCCCTCGTCGATGGCGCGCCGGTCCCGCTCTGGCGCGTGTTCTGGAACCTGTTCGGCAGCTCCAACCAGCTCCTCGCCGCCCTCGCGCTGCTCGGTGTCACCATGTGGCTGGCCCGTCGCGGGCGCACGCCGTGGCTCACCCTCGGGCCCACGATCCTCATGCTCATCATGACGATCTGGAGCCTCGGCCTGACGCTCTGGCAGCATGGCGCCCTCCTGGCCGCCGGCACCGCCCAGCCCGCGCATCTCATGGAGTTCTGGGTCGCCGCCGTGCTCGTGGGCATGGCGCTCTGGCTGGTGGTCGAGTCGTCGTTGCTCGCCCGTCGCCCGGCGCCGCCATTTGAGGCGGTCGCGCCGGCCGCCTGACGTCGCAGCCGGCCGCGGACCACGCGCCGGCGCCTCGCAAACCGGGAGTTTCCCGTACCCTTTCCCTACGCCATGCCCACCGCCCCCGCCCGGAAAGCGCCGCTCTTCCATCCCGTCAGCCAACTGCTGTTCGTGGTGTTCATGCTCGCCCTGATCGCGGCGGCCGTGAGCACGCAGAAGTTCGTCAAACGCCTCGATGTCCCTCCGCCGGGCGTGTTCCTCGTCATCGCCGGCGAGGAGAACCCGCTCTTTGTGAAGCTCGCGCAGACCTCGATCAAGGGATTGCATCGCGCCGTCTCGCTGCAGGCCCGCTTGGAGGTGCCGGGCGAGTCCGCCCCCCGACCGCTTCCGGCGCGCAGCGAAAACAGCACCGAATGGGAGAAACGCATCAAGACCCCTCAGCTCGCCCCCGGCGCGAAGCCGGAGGAGATCGAGTCCCACGTCGCGGTGCTCCTCCGCGTCACGGTTCCGGACGACCCCAAGCTCTACTCCCGCACCATCCCGGCGTCGTTCGACCTCGAGATGGTCGTGCCCCGTCTCAACCGCGAGAACCCGAAGATCGGGGAGGCGGTGCCCGACCGCGTCACCTGGAACGTGCAACTCCAGATCCAGCCGCCGGGGTTCCTGCGCTTCTATCAGAAGGTGAACCGCGGCGCCCTGTTTGTCGCCGCCGGGGTCGTGGTCGTCGCCCTCCTGCGTGTCACGTTCCGCCGGCGCAGCTCCGCGGCCTAGCGGCCGCGCCCGCTATTCCTCGAAGACTGTCGCCGCCCACCACGGCCCCGCGCTCGCGCCGCGCCAGGCGTCCCACCACCAGGCGGATACATCCGTCCACGCGGTTCCCGCCTCGTCGCTGATCCGTTCCCGCACCCTCCGTGTGCGGCCGTCACGGCGCGCGACCGTGGTGCCCCAGTTCTGCCCGGCCGCATCGCGCCACACCGGACCGGGTTCCACCGCGTAGCCGAGCCCCCGCAGGCAGTGCAGCGCGGGATGCAGTTGCCGCGTCTCCCGCGCCACCCAGCGCAACAGGATCGTGCGCTCCCCATCGCTGAACACACCGATCTGCCCCGGGAATCCCGCCGCGAACCGCGCCTCCCGCTCCGACAACTCGAGCGCGGCCAGCAGCCGCCCCTCGAACTTCTCCGGCCAGCCGGGGAACCTCGCCGCCGTGCCCTGCCCCTCCGCCCTTCCGCCGAACCACGGCCGCACCGCCACGGCAGCGAAGAGCAGCGCGAGCAGCGGGAACACCCAGTCCGCGCGGACCGTCGCCCAGTGGCCGTGGTCCCGCGCCACCGACGCAACCCTGCGCCCGACCACGGCTCGCGCCGCTTCCGCCACGCCGCGTGGCGCACCGACCATCCGTCCCGCCCGCCATGCGATTGCCGCCAACGCGGCGCCGAAACACGCCAGTCCCACGGCGCCGTGCAGCCAGTCCGGCAGCCCGTCGCCGACCGCGAGGAGAAAGAGCGCCACACACCGCACCAGGTTCGCACCCGCCACCACCGCCCCGGCCCAGCGCAGCAGCCGCAGCGTGCCCCCCCCGCCGAGCTCGCGCAGCGCCGCCAGCGCGCACGCCGCAAACAGCCCCGTCCACAACATCTGGATCCCGCTGCACGGCGCGTCCACGAGCACCGTCTCCCCCGCCCAGTGCAGCGCCGTGCCCTGCCGCTCGACCACATACCCGCACAGCCGCAACACCGGCACGCAGCAGGCCGCGGTGAGGGCCCGCAGCGGATACCCGAGATAGAACTGCGCCGTGGCGACCACCGGCAACGACAACAACAGCAGGCCGCCCCGAGCCGCCGCCGCCCCGCCCCCGCCGAGCAGCGCCATCAGCGCGAACATCCACAGCCCGCCGCGCACAAGCGCGGGCAGCAGGTCGTATCCGACCGCCACTGTCAGAACCGCTCCGGCGGCCAGCGCCGCCGCGCCACGGGGCAGCGGTTCCTTCAGCCGGCGCCACGGGACGAGGACGAGCGCCAGCCCCAGGGCGGCCACGCCCCAGGGCTCGTCGGAGCCGTCGCCGATGCGCGCGACGTACCAGCGCCACACCGGCCAGCCGGCCAGCGCCCAGGCCGCCATTGCGGCCCACCGCGAGTGCCAAGCCACCCGCCCGCCGTCGTCGAACCGGTTCACGACAGGGAGCCTCCGTCGCTGGGCCCGCCCGTGCCCCGCGTCGCGCCGCGGCGGGCCCGCCAGCGCCGCCACGCGCTGGCGCCGACACTGATCACGGCAGCGCCGAGCAGCAGCACGGTGGCGGGCTCCGGGGTCGTCGCCACATCGCCGCCGACCGCGAGATTCGAGACGCCCTGCGGCAACAGCGACGGTTGCGCGACGGTCCGCTGCGGATCCGCCGGGTCCCGCCGCACGACCTCGTCGACCGCGACGAACGACGTGTACTTCGTGAGCAGGTTGTGGCGCAGGCCGAGCTGCGTGACCTCCGCCTTGCGGGCCTCGTCGATTCTCAGCTCCTGCAGATCGGAGAGTTCCGCGATCCGTTGCCGCGCCCAGAGCCGCCCGACCAGACCAGGGGAGCGCACCTTCGCCGCGCCAACCACGTCGATCGCCGCATGCCACTCCGTCTCGCCACTCACGCCGTCGACGGCGATCCGACCCGCCGGCTCGCCGCGAAAACGGCCGGCCAGGACAACCGGCCGCCGCGCAAACACATCGGGCACGGGCCAGGGCGCAAGTTGGTCCACCTCGAACCCTTCGAACCCGACTCGCACGCCGGTGAGCACGGGCGACTCGATCATCTCGCGGAAAGACGCCGCCGCCGCGGCCGCCCGTACCGGATCCGTGACGACAATCGGTTCGCCGCGGCCGGCGCGGGCGAACCCCTCGAGCAGGTGCCGGTTCACCGCCGGACCAATCCCGAAGGCGAACAGGCTGGACCGCCCGAGGCTGGCGCGCACGAGCTCGAACAGCTCCGGCTCCATGTCGACATAGCCATCTGTCACCACGGCGATGATGCGCGCCTTCCCCTCCGCTCCGGGCAGCGCGAGCGCCCGTTGCATCGCGGGAAGCAGCTCGGTGCCGCCGCCGCCCTGCTCCTGGTCGAGCAGCGCCAGCGCGGCGGTCACGTTTTCGGTCGTGGCCGGCAACGAGGCCGGCGCCAGCAACCGGCTGTCGCCGGCAAACAGGAGCACGTTGAAGCTGTCCACCGGCCGCAGCCGCGCCGCGAGTTCCCGCAGCAGCGCCTTCGAGGCCTCCAGCGGGAAGCCGTGCATCGAACCCGAGACATCGACGACGAAAAGGAAATCGCGCGGCGGCACCTGCGTCACCGCCGGACGCGCCGGCGCTTCGAGCAGCAGCAGGAAGTGGCCTTCGCCGCCCGGCTGCGCCGGCGGATCGAGCAGCAGTCCCGACTCGATCGCGCCCGCGGCGAGGCGGTAGTGCAGGATGAAGTCGCGGTCGGCCGCCAGCGGCTCGTCCGGGGCGATCGCGACCTGCGCTTCATTGGCCGTCCGGAAGTCGATCCCGATCCGGTGGGAGGGCGACGCCAGTTCGTGCAGCGGCATCCCGCCCACGACCCGCGCCTCGAGGGCGAACGCCGACACCGCCGGCGCCCCCTCCGGCAGGTACGGATTGGCGACCCATCTCTCGTCGGCCGCCGCGGTCGCCGCCGCCCGGTTCGAGTAACGCGGCCCCACCGTCGTGGGGTACACGAACTCGTACGTGCCCTCGGTCGGCACCAGCAACTCCGAGTAGGCGAGCTCCACCTCCACCACGTCGCCCGGGAGGATGCTCGCGAGGTTCATCGAGAACACGTTCGGGCGCTGCTGCTCGAGCAGCGAAGCGGTCTTGCCGTCGGCCTTCGCCTGCTCGTACGTGCGCCGCGCCTCGCCGCGCTCCTTCACCTGCGCGACCACGCGCCGCCCGGCGAGCGTCATCGTGAGCCCATGCACCGCCGCGCGCGTCGACGCGGGAAACACATAGGTCGCCTCGATCGCGGCCTGGCCGCGGTTGACGTACGTCTGGACGACGTGGACCTCGGCGATCGGGCCCGCGATCTCGGCGGAGACGCGGGTGGATTGCAGCGGGAAGTCGGCGCCGGCTTCGCCGCTGGAGTTGACGACAAAGTACGGCGAGAGGCAGCGGTCGCCCGCGGGTTCACCGAGGGTGACGACTGCCGCGAGGCAAAGCAGGGCGAGGCAGAGCGAGGTGCGTAGGAGGTGGCTCATGGGATGAGCCCCACGTTCGCATGCCCGCATGAAGCCACCGTGAACCCGCCATGAAGAAGCGACGAAAAAGGCGCGGCGATTGCTCGCCGCGCCCGGGGGAAAACGGACTGGTTGCGGTCGCCTCAGTAGGCGGCGGCGACGCCCTTGATGTTCTTCTTGGCCATCCACGGCATCATGCCGCGGAGGTAGGTGCCGGTCTTCTCGATCGGGTGCTTGGCGCCGGTGGCGAGCAGCTTGTTGTACTTCTTCAGGCCGCCCTTGTATTCCTTCACCCACTCCTTCACGAACTGGCCGGACTGGATCTCCTTCAGGATCTTCTTCATCTCCTTCTTCGTGTCCTTGTTGATCACACGCGGGCCGCGGGTGATGTCGCCGTACTTGGCGGTCTCGGAGATCGAGAAGCGCATGCCGGCGATGCCGGACTCGTACATGAGATCGCAGATGAGCTTCAGCTCATGGAGACACTCGAAGTAGGCCATCTCCGGCTGGTAACCGGCCTCGACGAGGGTCTCGAAACCGGCCTGCACGAGGGCGCTGGCGCCGCCGCAGAGGACGGCCTGCTCGCCGAAGAGATCGGTCTCGGTCTCCTCCTTGAACGTGGTCTGGAGCACGCCGGCGCGGGTCGAGCCGATGCCCTTGGCCCAGGCGAGCGCGAGCTTCTTGGCCTGCTTCGACTTGTCCTGTGCCACGGCGATGAGGGCGGGCATGCCCTTCCCCTCGACATAGAGCCGGCGGACCATGTGGCCGGGGCCCTTCGGGGCGACCATGATGCAGTCGACGTCCTTCGGGAGCTTGATCAGGCCGAAGTGCACCGCGAGGCCGTGCGAGAAGAGCAGGCACTTGCCCTTGGTGAGATTGGGGAGGATGTCCTGTTCGTAGACGCCGGCCTGCTTCATGTCCGGGAGACCGACCATGATGACGTCGGCGCGGCGGACGGCCTCGGCGGTGTCGAGGACCTCGAAGCCCTTCTCCTTGGCCACGGCGCGGGACTTGGACCCCGGATACAGGCCGATGACGACCTTGCAGCCGCTGTCCTTCAGGTTCAGCGCGTGGGCATGGCCCTGGGACCCGAAGCCGAGCACGGCGAGGGTCTTGTTCTTGAAGATGCCGAGATCGGCAGCGGAGTCGGTGTAGACTTTGGCAGGCATGAGATTCGGATTGGGATCGGGGTTGCGGATTCGGGTCTTTGCGAAAAAGGGGGACGAGGAGCGCGGCCGCCCGGCGGTCAGCGGCTGAGCGCGAGTTTCCCGGTGCGCGCGAGATCGAGGATCCCGAACTGCGCCACCAGGTCGAGGAAGGCGCCGGTCTTGCCGTCGTCGCCGGTGAGCTCGATGATCACGTCCTCGCGGGCGACGTTGATGATCTTCGCGCGGAAGATGTCGCAGATCTGCAGGATCTCGGAACGGGTTTTGCCGTCGGCCTTCACCTTCACGAGGATGAGCTCGCGCTCCACGGCCTGCCCCGCCGAGAAATCGGTCACGTCGACGACGTTCACCAGCTTCCGCAGCTGCTTCGTGATCTGGTCGAGCGTCTCGTCGTCCCCGCGCACGATGGTCGTGATGCGCGAGAGCGCCGGATCGTGGGTCGGCGCCACGTTGAGCGAGTCGATGTTGTAGCCGCGCCCGCTGAACATCCCGGCCACGCGGGCAAGCACGCCGAACTTGTTTTCAACGAGAGCGGAGAGCGTGTGGCGCATGAGGAGGAGGAAGGTTGGATCGACGTAAGTGGCAGGCCGTCGCGGAAAACGGCGGCCCGGTGCAGCGTGCAGGAGCGCGCAAAGAACCAAGGCGACCGACCGTGGTCAACGACGTTTCCCGGCACCGCCCAGGCGCTGTCCGGCCGCGCCGGCGGGCGCTCGCCGCCGGAAGACGTCCGCACACGCGCGCCGGGACCCTGCTCAAATCCGCCGACCCACACGGAGCCTCACGCCGTCCGCGCACGCGCGCCCGGACCTTTCGTGTCGATCCCTCGGGCCGGGGTGTCCCCCGGCGAGAATGCCGGCGCACACGCGCGCCCGGACCGCGTTGCCGCCGCGCCGCCTGTCCCGTTCGTTCGCGTCTGGAACGGGAACGGCGCGGGCGGCGCGCCCGGCGGAGAACGCCAGTGATTCTGCTTGCGACCGGAATCGATCCCCACGTAATCCAGCCGCTCCTCCGGTTCTTTTGCCGCTTCGTGGCGCTCGTGTCCCGCACCAACCAGCACGGAGGTGCGGCCGCGGACGACGGAGCAGCAGGTGAATCCAGCAAAGAGGGCGCGGTAGCCAAGTGGTAAGGCCGAGGTCTGCAAAACCTCTATGCGCCGGTTCGATTCCGGCCCGCGCCTCCAAGCTTAAGTCCATGCAAGACGGGGAGTTGCGCAAGCAGGAAAGGCCACTGTCAGTAAAAGCAACTGACAGTTGAGGCGGGAAATCACCACCCGCCGCAACTTCGTCACTGCTCCGCTGAAACTCGCCCACTGCCCGCTAACGCGGTCGGTTCGGTCGCTGCTAGAATCCGGGCACAACCAAAATGAAGCCACGGTTCACCCTGTTTCGGCGCGGGCG
>JAEZSJ010000357.1 GCA_023443985.1 Verrucomicrobiota bacterium
GGCCCGCGCCCGACGGCCGGCGGGGCGCGCCCGCGGCGGGGCGCGGCACCGGCTCGCGTATCCGTGGTGTCGTGGCGCGGACCCTCAGGCGAGCGGCACCCAGATCTCGGTGCGCAGCTCGGCGGGCGAGGCCCGGTCGGGGTGGTTGAGGTAGAGCTCGAACGAGGGCTCGTCGCGCAACTGCTCGCCGCTGTGCGGGAGCCAGTCGCCGAAGATCGCGTCGTAGGTCGAGTGGAGGTCCTCGTACGGTCCGGCGTGGAGGAAGACCGCGTAGCGGCCGCCCGGGATCGTGCGGACGCCGACCTGGCCCTCGGGCGCGACCTCGCGGTCGAGGGTGACGCAGGCGTCGTAGCGCTGCTGGGCCGCGGCGGTGATCTTCGGATCGTCGTGGCTGATGCCGAGGCATTGCGTGTGCGGGCCGTGGAGGCCGCGGGCGGCGGTGAAGGCGCAGACCTTCTCCCAGGCCTGGCCGACGGCGGCGTAGGGGCCGATGTGGCGGACGTAGGCGACGCGGGTGGCGGGGCGTTGGCGGATCTCGGGTGTGATCATGGTGGTGCTGGCGGTGCGGAAACGCGCCGCGCGCACCTGCAGCTCGAAGCGATGGGCGCGGCGACACTTGGAGGGGGCGACGCCGAACCGCTGCTCGAAGGCCCGCGAGAAGGCCGCTGCGCTCTCGTAGCCCGCGTCGAGCGCGATCTCGAGCACGCTGCGGGTGGAGGTCTGCAGTTGCACCACCGCGGTCTCGAGCCGTACCCGTTGCACATGCTGCCCGAGCGGCTCGCCCACCATGGCCCGGAAGATCCGGTGGAAATGGCAGGGCGAGAGGCAGGCGACGGTCGCGAGGCGGTCGAGCGTGAGCTCCTCGCCGCGATGGCGGTCGATGTGGAGCAGCACGCGGTTCAATCGCTCGTGGTAGTCGTGCAACGTGGTGGCGCGATTCGGTGTCATGGACGGGGCGATGATGCCAGAGAGGTGGGGCGGGCTGCTTTGCGGATCTTGCGGATTTGGCCGCCGCGCGGCGAGTCCCGGGCGGGCTCCGTCCCGAGGCTCAAATGTTAGCGCAAACCGGGGGTCGGATTGGCCGACGGCGTACGGCAGTTCTTGGCGCGCACCGACGGTGTCTCTTGCGTCGCGGTGTTTGCCCTAGTCCAGCCCAAGACCATGAATCGTCAGCCGCTCGTCTCCCACATCTTCACCGCGGATCCCTCCGCCCATGTCTTCGAAGGCCGGGTCTACATCTACCCGTCGCACGACCTCGCCCTCGAGGTCGAGGAGAACGACAACGGGGATCAGTATCAGATGACTGATTACCATGTGTTGTCGCAGGCCCGTCCGGACGGGGCGACGACCGACCACGGCGAAGCGTTGCATCTGCGGCAGGTCCCGTGGGCGTCGCGCCAGATGTGGGCGCCGGACGCGGCATTCAAGGACGGCAAGTACTACCTCTATTTTCCGGCGCGCGACAAGGATGGCATCTTCCGCATCGGCGTGGCGGTGGGCATGCGGCCGGAGGGCCCCTTCGTGCCCGAGCCGGAGCCGATCAAGGGCAGCTTCAGCATCGACCCCTGCGTCTTCCGCGATGACGACGGCTCGTTCTACATGCTCTTCGGCGGCCTCTGGGGCGGGCAACTCCAGTGCTGGGCCACCGGCCGCTTCGTGGCGGACGCGAAGACCCCGCCCGAGGACTCCCCGGCGCTGTGCCCGAAGATCGCCAAGCTCACGCCCGACATGCTGCAGTTCGCCGCCCCGCCGGCCGATGCCGTGATCGTCGACCAGGCCGGCGTGCCGCTGAAGGCGGGCAACAACTCGGAGCGCTATTTCGAGGGGCCGTGGATGCACAAGTACAACGGCACCTACTATCTCTCGTACTCCACCGGCGACACGCACCTGCTCTGCTACGCGACCGCGAAGAGCCCGCTCGGGCCGTTCACGTTCCGCGGGTCGTTCCTCCCGCCGGTGCTGGGCTGGACGACGCACCACTCGATCGTCGAATTCCAGGGCAAGTGGTATCTGTATTACCACGACGCCACGCTGTCGGGCGGCGTGAGCCATCGGCGGTGCGTGAAGGTGCAGGAGCTCTTCTACGAGGCCGACGGCTCCATCCGGCCGATGACGCCGTAAGGGGCTGGCCGCGGACGCCGTGGAGCCCCCGGCTTCAGGCGAAGTCGGGCCAGGCGTGCTCGAGGTGCCGCAACACTGTGTCGACGTCGCCGTCGGCCGCGAAGGCGGCGGCGCGCGCGATCGAGTAGAGCGTCTCCGTGGAGTGTCCGTCGCGGCACGCCACGGCCATTGCCTCGAACGGTTTCAGCAGGCGATGGCGATCATGGCATTCCTGCGCGCGGCGCAGCGCGCCCTCGAGGGCGCTGCGGGTCGCGGCGTCGTGGGGCGCGGGCGGCGGTGGCTGCCCGAGGCTGCGGTGCCAAGCGTCGTGTCTGCCGGCGGCGAGGTTCATGCCGATCGAAGGGATCGGTCCTCCCCGACGGAACTGAAACCCGGGCCGGCGCTGCGCGACGGGGCTCCTCGGGAATCCGCCCGGGCTGCGCGACGAGGCGGGAGGAGGCGTTGTGCGCAGCCTGCCGCGCCGGGCCGTCTCCCGCACATTGGTTCGCGGCCGGGCGTCTCATCACCCCGCCACGGGAAATCCGGACCGGTTGCTAAAACCGGCGCTGGTAGATCGCGCCGCGGTCGTCGCGGAAGGTGAACGTGCCGTCGACGAACGAGACAAAGGTGATGCCCAGCTCCGGGTTGATCATGCTGCCGGCGGGATAGACCTTCGTGCCGATCATGAGCGTGCCACCGGAGCTGTTCATGCGGGCGCCGGAGACCTTGAGGGCGGCGACGGCATCAGTGATCTCGGGCAACGGCGGCGGCGGGGGGGGCGGCGGCTCCGGTTCCTCCGGCTCGACGGCGGCGGGCGGCGCTTCGGGCTGCTCCGGTTCGGCGGTCGTCGGTGGGGGCGCGGGACTCGGGTCCGGGGCGGGGTCCTCCGGGGCGGTCTCCGCCACCGTCGCTGGGGAGTCGGGGGCCGTCTGCCCCTTGCCGAAGAGCCCGAAAGGATCGAAGACGTAGAGCGCGCCGGCGCCGCCGATCACCAGCACCAGCAGGAGCACCAGGGCGACCGTCGGTTTGGCGGCCGGTTTCGTGGGCGCGGGAGCGGCGGCCTTGCGGCCTCCGTAGCCGGGCGGAGGCGGAAAGTTCGCGGGGTTGACGCCGTTTCGGAAGACGGGAGCGGCGGCCTTGGGTGGCGGGAAGGCCGGTGCCGTGGCGGGCACGGGAGGCGGCTCGAGAGCGGCCGCCGGCAGCGGTGGGGGCACGAGATCGGGCGCGATGGTCGGCGGCGGTTCCGGAGCGGGCGCGGGAGTGAACGCTGGCGCCGGGGCCGGCGTGGGCGGCATGACCGGTGTGGGCTCCGCGGGCGGCGTGTTCAACAGGCTCGTGAGTCGTGGCTTGCGCAACGAGAGCGAGGGCGACGGGTCCGCGGCAGGCGCCGGTGTGGCCGGCTCGGCGGCGGGCGGCACAGCGGGTTCTGCCGGGGCGGCGGGCGGCGCCTCGGGAGCACCGGGCGGGTTGCCGGAGAGGCCGCGCAAACGCAGCGACAGGCGCGGGCGTTCCTCGTTACTCATGGCGCAAAGTTGGTCGGGTGTTCAGCTCAAGTGCAACCCCGGCGGCGGGCGTCGGGAAAATTCCACACGGCACGTTCACGCGGCGACGCAACCGGTGCCGTGCAGGGCGCCGGCGGCCTCGTCGAGCCGGCCGCGGAGATCGTCGACCATGCGGGCGAACGAGTTGCCGGGCATCGTGATGGCAAAATGGAAGTCCGGGTTGATGGCGCGGGCGGTGGCCTCGTCGCCGAGCACGAGGTGGGTGAGCCATTTGCCCAGCCGCAGCCGCAACGCCATCTGGGTGTAGACGGGCGCCTCGTGGGGCCGGAATTGGAACTCGATCGGCTCGACGATCGCCTCGGGGAAGAACCAGCGCCGCATCGCATACGCGGCCGCCTGCGATTGGGTGAAGCCCGCCACGGCGCGCTCCTGCTCCGGAAGCGTCTGCGGCTGGCCGAAGGCGACGAGCGGCAGCCCGTGGGGCGAGGCCTGCCGCGCCATGCGGCTGACGAACACCTCGCCGATCGCGTGGAGCAGACCGATGGTGTAGCCGGTGGTGCCGGGGGCGCCCATCTCCCCGCACAACATCTCCATGGCGAGCGCGCAGGCGACCGACTTGCGCCAGAAGTGCTCCGGCGTGAGCCCGTAGAGCACGAGAGGCTCGCGCCCGGCCTCCGACAACGTGTACAGCGCCACGATGCGGTAGACCTCCTTGAACCCGATCGCCGCGACCGCGTCGTCCAGGCTCTCGACGGACTTCCCGCGGGTGCCGTAGAGCGCCGAACGGCTTGCGCGCAGCACGGCGGCAGTGAGCCCGGGGTCGAGCGCGATGAGCTCGACGACGCTGTCCGTGCCGGACTCCGGATCGGCCAGCAGCGCCAGCAGGCGCGGCATGATGGCGGGCGTCGGCGGCAGGTCGCGCACCAACGGTTCGATTTTCGGGTTGGTTGTTTCCACAGGTTCTCCCTCCTCGGGTATCGGACGGCTGCTGGTGTGGTTTAGGGAAATGTCCTCAACTGCTGGATGACGGGGTGCCGGCGCGGTCCGGCTTCCACGGGCTCGGCCGGCTCAGGGTTGCGCCCACAGCCGGTTCTGCAGTGCTTGGAAATCGGAGACGATCTCCGCCTGCAGCGGATGTCGGCCCTCGACGACCACCGGGCGGCCGCCGATCACCACATCCCGGATGCAGGTGCGGCCGCCGCCGAAGACCAGTGCGGCGGGGAGGGCGGTGGCATCGGCGCCCGCCAGGGCGGGGTCGTCGAGGTCGACCGTGAAG
>JAEZSJ010000093.1 GCA_023443985.1 Verrucomicrobiota bacterium
CCGGCACGCTGGCCGTCATGAACAACGCCAAGACACCGCTCGGCGTCGCCGTCTCGCTGCTGGTGTTCGGCGAGCAGACGGATCTGCCCCGCCTGTTGCTCGGCGGCGGCCTCGTCGTCGCCGCCGCCCTCTACGCCCAGCGGCTAGAGCGCCGAACGTAGCCGCGACCGCGGCGCGCCTTTCGCCCTCGGACCGCTCCCCCCGCGGCCGGCGCCACCCGAACCGGCATCGCCGAATGCCGCCCCGAACCAGGTGACGGAACTCGTGGGCGTTTCGCCGCTGAAGCGAAAGCCTCACGGCTCCCGCCCCCTCCTCCCGGGCGGCTTCGGTCTACGATGGCCGGCCGAAACCGCCCTTGATCAGCTCAAGGTTCTTCACGCCGATCGCCTCGAACTCCCGCCAGTAGCCCTCCTCGAGCGCCCGGATCGCGCCCTCGCGTTCGTCACGCTGGTCGTCGGTCTCCGGCGCGCCTTCCGGGTCCGGCGCGGCCGGTCTCCCGTGGATGCGTTCGTAGTCGCGCTCCGCCAGCCGGGTCACGAGCTCCTGCCAGAAGGTGTCCTCGTCGTAGTCGCTGATCGCCTCGCTCACGCCGGGCTCCTCGGGCATCGCGGCGGTGAAGTTGAACAACGCTTCCTCGGGCTGCTCGACGAGATCGGCGCAGCCGAACTGCTCGGCGTATCCTAGGAATCCCTGCAATGCCTCCTCGCATTTCAGGCGCAGGCCCACGGGCTCGTCGTCGCGCCGGCCGTTGAGCACGTGGTCGGCGATGTAGAGCATCTGCAGGAGTCGTCGGTATTCCTTCGGAGTGAGCTGGAGCTTCATCGAGAAAGGGGCTGCGCCGGGCGTCAGTTCTGGCTGGGGTCCTCGGGTTCGTCGGCGATCACCCGCCACTCGGGGCTGAGGCCGCCGACGATGCGCTTCCAGAGGTTCACCCCCTCCAGCTGGCCGAGCAGTTCCGCGGGCACCGGGGAGACGAGCCAGGTGTTGCTCTGCATCTCCCCCTCGAGCTGGCCGCCGCTCCACCCCGAGTAGCCGAGGAAGGCGCGCACCTCGAGCACCGACTCCGCCATGAGCTCCCGCAGCTTCTGTGGATCGAGCCCGAAGTAGAGCTTGAAGGTGCCGTCGAACGAGGCGGTCTGCCACGCTACGAGGATCAGCTGCTCGGGGTTCACGGGGCCCCCGCTGTAGACCGGCACCTTCGCGAGCTCGCTCCGGCGGAACTCCGGCCCGAGGTCCGCCAGTGTCTTGCCCAGCGGGCGGTTCAGCACCACGCCCATCGCGCCCTCCGCGTTGTGCAGCGACAACAACACCACCGCCCGCGCGAAGTTCGGATCGCGGAGCTTCGGGTGGGCCAGCAACAGGGAGCCGGCCAGCCATTCGGATTTGTCGCCTAGTTCTCGCATCGGCTTTGGGCGGGGTGTGAAACAGGCCCGGTTTGCCGCCCGGCGCCAGCGCGAAATGGCCGCCCCAGGGGCGCTCGCCGCGTCCCGCTCAGAGCTTCACCAAATCCACGCCAGCGTCGCCGATCACAAGCGGCACCAGCGCGTCGTTGTTGTAGTCGGAGTGGAACTTGATCGTGCGGATTCCGGCCGCGGCGAGGATCTTCGCGCAGTTGATGCACGGGAAGTGCGTGATGTACGCGATGCAGCCCTCCACACTGCTGCCGCGGCGGGCCGCGTCGGCGAGTGCGTTCTGCTCGGCATGGACCGTCGCCTGCTCGTGGGCGTCGCGCACCCGCGAGACGTGCGGGGTGCCGGGAAGAAAGCCGTTGTAGCCCGCGGCCACGATCCGGTTGCGCCGCTCGCCGGCCGAGACGATCACGCAGCCGACGTGCAACCGCTCGCACGGCGAGCGCGAGGCGATCAGATGCGCCGTGGCCATGAAGTACTCGTCCCACGAAGGACGGGTCTCGAAACGGCCGATCGCCTCGGCGATCAGGTCCACGGGGCTCACGAGGGGCGGATGCAGCGGGTCGCTCGGCATGTCGTTTCCCGGCAGCATTCGGTCCGGGCGGCGGCGACTCAACGCCATTTCTCCGGCACCGGCCAAGTGCCGCGATCCGCCCGGGCCCGGCCGCCCGCCGCGGCGCACGGGGCATCTCGGCGCAGTACCGCGCGAATCGCTGCTTCTGGAAACAAAAGCGCCACGGCTCCTGGGAGCCGTGGCGCTCACAACCCAAGCTACAACGAAAGATCAGCGGGCGAGCCAGCCGCCGTCGACGGCGAGGGTGTAGCCGTTGACGTAGTCGGAGGCGGCGGAGGCGAGGAAGACGACCGCGCCCTTGAGATCGGCGGGCGTGCCCCAGCGGCCGGCGGGGATGCGGTCGAGGATGGCGGAGGAGCGTTTCTCGTCGGCGCGCAGCGGGGCGGTGTTGTCGGTGGCCATGTAGCCGGGGGCGATCGCGTTGCAGTTGATGCCCTTGCCGGCGAGCTCGTTGGCGACCAGGCGCGTGAGCCCGGCCACCGCGCTCTTCGAGGCGGTGTAGCTGGGCACGCGGATGCCGCCCTGGAACGAGAGCATCGAGGCGATGTTGATGATCTTGCCTGTGCCGCCGCGCGTCACCACCTCGTTGCAGAACGCCTGGCTGAGGAAGAACACCGCGTCGAGGTTGATGCCCATCACGTCGTCCCAGTCCTTCGCCGAGAACTTCAGGAAGTCCTCGCGGCGGATGATGCCCGCGCAGTTCACGAGGATGTCGAGGTGCGAGAACGTCTTCTTCGCGTCGGCGATCACCTGCGGGATCGCGGCGCGGTCGCCGAGGTTGCCCACCAGCGCCACCGCCTGCCGGCCGAAGGCCTGCACCTGCTTGACCGTGTCCTCCGCGGGGAGGATGTCGACGGCCACGATGTCCGCGCCGGCTTCCGCCAACGCCAGCGCCATGCCCTGGCCAAGGCCGCGCGCGGCCCCGGTGACGACGGCCACTTTGCCGTCCAGTTTGAAGGAATCGAGGATGCTGCTCATGAG
>JAEZSJ010000123.1 GCA_023443985.1 Verrucomicrobiota bacterium
GCCCGCCGCCAAGAAGCTCGGCGCGATGCACACGATCCAGAAACCCTTCACCGCCGAGCAGCTGCTGGAGGCCGTGGCCGCCGTGCTGCTCCGGCCGCCGCCGCCCCCCGCCGGCGGCCCCCCCCCCAGAACCCCCCGCGTCCCGGGGCAGCCCCGGCGCGCCACCCTCCTCGAACGCCACCAACAGACAGATACACCGCCCGCCATGAAAATCGCCACCAGACTTACCCTCGGTTTCGGCATCGTCCTCGCCCTGCTCGCCACCGGTTTCCTCACCGGGCTCAACGCCCTGCGCCAACTCAACGCCCAGACCGAGATCATCACCCAGCGCGAGGCCGTGAAGATCGCCCACTTCAACCGCGCCAACGAGCTCGCCTACATCAACGCAATCCTCGCCATCCAGGCCACCGTCGTCGAGTCGCGTGAGGAACAGGTCGGCCTCTTCGACAAGATCGCCGACAATCGCGTCGCCTTCATCAAGCACATCGACGCGACCGAACCCCTCATCATCACCGACAAGGGCCGCGAGCTCCTGGCCCAAGTCCGCCAGACCCTCAACGTCTACGGAGAATCCCGCAACAAGGTGAAAGACCTCCTGCTCGCGGGAAAACGCGAGGAGTCCATCACCCACGCGCTCAGCGACATGTTGCCCAAGCGTGAGGCGTTCACCGTTCCGTTGCTCGCCATCATTGATGCCGCCAACACGACGATGAACAACGCCAAGGCCGAGAGCGACGCCCTTTACGCGAGTTCCCGCAATCTGCTCCTTGGCTTGCTCACCCTCAGCGTACTCATCGGCGCCGGCGCCGCCTGGTGGATCACCCGCAGCGTCGTCGGCCCGGTCCGCATGGCCGTCGCCTCCATGGACAAGATCGCCCAAGGCGATCTCACCACGACCCTCGACCACGCCTCCAAGGACGAGATCGGCCAGATGGTCGCCGCCATGAACGCCATGATCGAGAACGTCCGCCGCGTCGTCGGCGAGGTCACCGAGGCCGCCGACAATGTCGCCACCGGCAGCGAACAGCTCAGCACCGCCGCCCAGCAGGTCTCCGAAGGCACTTCCGAACAGGCCGCCGCCGCCGAGGAAAGCACCTCCTCCATGGAGGAGATGGCCTCCAGCATCCAGCAGAACGCCGACAACGCGAAGCAGACCGACAAGATCGCCAGCAAGGCCGCCGAAGACGCCAAGTCCGGTGGCGACTCCGTCGTCCAGACGGTCAACGCCATGAAGGAGATCGCAGCGAAGATTAACATCATCGAGGAGATCGCCCGGAAGACCGACCTGCTCGCCCTCAACGCCGCCGTCGAGGCCGCCCGCGCCGGCGAACACGGCAAGGGCTTCGCCGTCGTCGCCAGCGAGGTCCGCAAGCTCGCCGAGCGCAGCGCCGCCGCTGCCGGCGACATCAGCAAGCTCACCGGCGGCGGCGTGAAGGTAGCCGAAGAAGCCGGACAAATGCTCACCAAGCTCGTGCCCGACATCCGCAAGACCGCCGAGCTCGTCCAGGAGATCGCCTCCGCCAGCGCCGAACAGAACACCGGCGCCAACCAGGTCAACAAGGCCATCCAGCAGCTCGACCAAGTCATCCAGCAGAACTCCGCCGCCTCCGAGGAAATGGCCACCACCGCCGAGGAGCTCGCCAGCCAGGCCGAGCAGCTCCAGGCCGCCATCGCCTTCTTCAAGGTCAGCAACACCGCCACCGCTGTCCGGCACGAGCGCAAGCCCCTCGCCGCAAAAGCCACGCCCAAGCCCGCCGCCAAGGCGAAGGCTCCGTCCGCTACGGCCGCCAAACCCGGCAAGAGCTCCGGCGCCACCATCGTGCTCGACGACAAGGAGCACGGCCACGCCGACGACAGCGACTTCCAGCGCTACTGAGCGCCACGCCGGCGGCCACCCGCACCGCAAACCACCGCACACCATGAGCGCCATCACCCAACCCACCCAGTACATCACCTTCCGCCTCGGCGACGAGCTCTTCGCCGTCAATGTCGCCCAGGTGCGCGAGGTCCTCGACCTCACGCTCATCACGAAGGTGCCCACCGCCCCCGCCTACATGCGCGGCGTCGTCAACGTCCGCGGCAGCGCCATCCCCGTCGTCGACCTGCGCCAACGCTTCGGGTTGCCCACCGCCGCCGAGACCGTCAACACCCGCATCCTCGTCCTCGAACTCGAGATCGACGGCGAGCATGCTGTGCTCGGCGGCATCGCCGACAGCGTCCACGAGGTCATCGAGCTCGAGCCCTCCCAGATCGCCCCGCCGCCCACCATCGCCATGCGCTGGCGCAGCGAGTTCATCCAGGGCATGGGCAAACGCGGCGACGAGTTCATCATCCTCCTCGACATCAACGCCGTCTTCACCGCCGGCGAGATGACCTCGATCTGCGTCTCCGCCGCCGAGGCGTCTGTCGCTGATTGATGGCGACAGGCCGCCCCCGTCCGTCCATCATGGCCCACGAGGTTCCAGCGCGCACGCTCATCACCGCCGATCTCACCCCGGAGCGGTTCAAGCGCTTCGCGGAGTTCATCACCCGCGAGCTCGGCATCAAGATGTCCGAGCAGAAGATCCCCATGCTCCAGAGCCGCCTGCACCGGCGGCTCCGGGCCTTGGGATTGCCCTCCGTCGAGGCCTACCAGGAGTACCTCTTCGACTCCGGCCAGGCCGAGGCGGAGCTGGCGGATTTCATCGACGCGGTCACCACCAACAAGACCGACTTCCTGCGCGAGCCCCACCACTTCGAGTTCCTCGTCAACCAGGTGCTGCCGACGCTCGCGGCCGAGACCGCCCCGCGCGCTTTCAAGCTGTGGTGCGCCGGCTGCTCGACCGGCGAGGAGCCGTACACGCTCTGCATGTACCTGAGCGAATACGCGGAGGCCCATCCCGGCTTCGACTTCTCCCTCTTCGCCACGGACATCTCGACACAAGTCCTGCGCAACGCGCACTCCGCCGTGTACGACGAGAAGCGGATCGACCCGATCCCGCTGGCCTGGCGCAGGAAATACCTCCTGCGCAGCCGCGACCCCGCCAAGCAGGTCGTGCGCTTCGTCCCCCAGCTGCGCGCCAAGGTGCGGTTCGCCCGTCTCAACTTCATGGATCCCGACTACGGCGTGGACGAGATGTTCGACGCCGTCTTCTTCCGCAACGTGATGATCTATTTCGACCGGCCCACCCAGGAGGCGGTCGTCGGGAAGCTCTGCCGCCAGCTCCGCCCCGGCGGCTATTTCTTCACCGGCCACTCCGAGTCGCTCCTCGGACTCGATGTGCCCCTGCGCATGGTCGCCTCCGCCGTCTACCGCAAACCCGCCTAGCCGCCCCATGGCCGACGCCGGCATCAAGCACACCGGCCGCGGACGCCTCCGCCGCCAACGCACCCGCCCCGTCGGCCGGCTGGAGAAGCTGCCGCGCAGCAATCTTCCCCGCCGCTACCTCAAGGCCGGCGACCTGATGATCTGCCGCTCCGCCTGCGAGGTCACCACCGTCCTGGGCTCCTGCGTCGCCGTCACCTTCTTCAGCGCGAAGCTCGGCCTAGGCGGCATCTGCCACGCGATGCTCCCGGCGCCCCGCCACGACGGCGAGCCGGACCTGCGCCACAGCGACGAGCGTTGGAAATATGTCCGCTATGCGCTCCGCGAGTTGATCGAATGCTTCAGCCAGCCCGGGCTGCCCCCCGCCGCGGTCGAGGTGAAGATCTTCGGCGGCGGCCATCTCATCGCCCGACACCACCCCGGCGACGGCGGCGCGAACGTGGGCGCGCACAACGTCGCCCTCGCCCACCACATGATCGCCGAGGCCGGGTTCAGCATCGCCGCCGGGGATGTGGGCGGTCCCCACGGCCGTAAGATAGTTTTCAACACGGAGTCGGGCGTCGTCCACATGAAGCTCCTCAACCGCGACGCCGTCGAGAAATAGCTCCGGCAGCCTCCACCGCCATGGCCCGCAAGATCCGCGTCCTCATCGTCGACGACTCCGCCACCGTCCGGCAGGCGCTCACCTCCCTGCTGGAGACCGACCCGGACATCGAGGTGCTCGCCACCGCCCCCGATCCCTACGTGGCCGCGCAGCGCATCGCCCAGGAAGTGCCGGATGTCATCACGCTCGATGTCGAGATGCCGCGGATGGACGGGCTCACGTTCCTCGAGAAGATCATGCACCAGCACCCGATCCCGGTGGTGATCTGCTCGAGCCTCACCGAGAAGGGCTCCGAGACCGCGTTCGCCGCCCTCGAGAAGGGGGCGGTCGAGATCATCACCAAGCCGAAGATGGGCACCCGCCAGTTCTTCGAGGAGTCCGCCGTCCACATCTGCGACATCGTCAAGGCCGCCGCCCACGCCCAGATCCGCCACCGCCAGGCCAGCCCCACGCCCGCACCGACCCTGCGCGTGCAGCCCAAGCTCACCGCCGATGTCGTGCTCGAGAAGGCGCACTCCCAGGCGATGATCCAGACGACCGAACGCATCTGCGTCGTCGGCGCCTCCACGGGCGGGACCGAAGCACTACGGGAGTTCCTCGAGGCGCTCCCCGCCGATGCGCCGGGGGTCGTCATCGTGCAGCACATGCCCGAGAAGTTCACCGCCCAGTTCGCCACCCGGCTCGATGGTCTCTGCCGCGTCACCGTCAAGGAGGCCGCGGACGGCGACTCCGTTCTCCGGGGACAGGTGCTCATCGCCCCGGGCAACCGCCACCTCCTCGTGAAACGCAGCGGCGCCCGCTACTTTGTCGAGATCAGGGACGGTCCGCTCGTGAGCCGCCACCGGCCCTCTGTCGACGTGCTGTTCCGCTCCACCGCCCGCTATGCCGGCAAGAACGCCGTGGGCGTGATCATGACCGGCATGGGCGACGACGGCGCCAGCGGTATGCGCGAGATGAAGGAGGCCGGCGCCTACAACCTCGCCCAGGATGAGGCGAGCTGTGTCGTCTTCGGCATGCCCGCCGAGGCGATCAAGGCCGGTGGTGTCGATCGCGTGCTGCCCTTGGCTCAGCTCGCCCCCGAGGTCGTCCGCCTCTGCCGCTGAACGCGCCCTTCGGGATTCGCGCGGGAGCATGACGCCCGTCAAGGCGGCCACGGGGCGCAACGGGTAACGTGGGTCCATGCCGCCCACGCCCGAACTCGACGTCCGCCCGTTGCTGGCCGCCGGCCAGTCGCCGCTCGAGGCCATCCTCGGGCATGTCGCCGCGTTGCCGCCGGGCGCCGCTTTCCGCCTCCGCGCCCCGTTTGAACCGCAGCCGCTCTACGCGAAACTCGCCGGCCTCGGCTTCGACCACTGCGCCACGCGCCAGCCGGACAGCTCGTACAGCGTGCTCTTCACACCGAAGACGGTCCGTCTCGATCTGCGTCTGCTCGAGCCGCCGGAACCGCTGCAGCGCACGCTCGAGGCGGCGGGCACACTCACGCCCCGGGGCCGGCTCGTCACGCGCACGCGTTTCCATCCGGTCCACCTGCTCGCCATGCTCGCCGAGCGCGGATTCTCCGCCACCAGCACGGAGCAGCCGGATGGATCGTGGGAGAACACGGTCGCCCGAGTCGCCACCAATCCATGACACCGGGTCCGAACTTCCGCGCGCAGGCGCTGCTCTCCTTCCCGTTCTTCGGGTTCGGTCTGGCCGCATTGCTGATGCTCGTGGCGTGGGCCGTCGCCGATCCCTCGCTCTTCGCCGCGCCGACGCGCGCGCCCGGCCCCCTGGCCTTCGTGCACTTGGCGGTGCTCGGGTGGATGGCGCCCTTTGTTTTTGGCGCCGCCTATCAGCTGATCCCCGTCGTCGCCGAAGCGCCGCTCTGGAGCCGACGCGCGGCGTGGTTCCACTTCGCGCTGCACCTCGCCGCCGCGCCGCTGCTCGTGCACTCGCTTTTCCGCAGCGACTTCGCCGCCGGCGCGCTCTGGGGGGCGGTCGCCGCGGCCGGCATGGCGCTCGGCGTCGTCGATCTCGCGGTCACGGCCGACCGCCGTTCGCGGTGGACGCCGGAGAATGTGGGCCTGGTGCTGGCGCTGTTCTGGCTGCTGATCGCCGTCGGTCTGGGCGTGCTGCTCGCGCTGGTGCGCGCCGGCCGGGTGCCAGGGGCCGACCTGGATCGGCTCCGCGCGCTGCACCTCGTCTGCGGCCTGGTCGGCTTCTTCCTCGGCACGCTGTTCGCGGTCTCGTTCAAGCTGGTGCCAATGTTCCTCCTCGGTCGGCCCGGCGGGCGGCTGCGCCAGTGGCTGGTGCTGGCCGCGCTCAATGGCGCGTTGTTTCTCCTCGCGCCGGGGCTGCTGGGCGGGCACCGGCCGCTGATCCTGCTCGGGGCGGGCGCGCTGCTGGCGGCAACCGGCGGTTTTCTCGACGAGCTCCTCGTCATGTTCACCCGGCGGCTGCGCGCTCCGGACTGGCCCATGCGCACGTTCTACAGCGGCGTCGCGCTGCTGGCGCCGGCCGCGCTCGTGGGAGCAGCGGCGTTGGTGGGCATCGACCACCCCTGGCTGCCCGCGCAGCCCGGAGCGACGCTGTTCGCCCTGGTCGTCTTCGGTGTGCTCACGCCGTGCATCCTCGGCATGGCGGGCAAGATCGTGCCGTTTCTCGCCTGGCAGTGGCGCTACTCGGCGCACATCGGGCGCGCACGGGTGCCGCTGGTGACGGACCTGTTCAAGCCCGCGCTGCTGCGTACCCAGTTTCTAGTCACTATCGTGGCCGCCGCGTTGTTGCTCGCCGGCGTCTGGCTCGGCTCCCCGCCGTTGCTGCGGGTCGCCGCCGCCGGCCAATTGCTCTCCGCGCTCGCGCTCGCCGCGAACATCGCCGGCCTCCTGCCACACCTGTTCCGGCCGCGCGTCCTCCCGCTGGCCGCGCCGCACACGCCCGTGGCCTCCGGCTCCTCCCTGCCATGAACTCCGCCCCGCCCGCCCCCTCCTCCACTGCCGTCGTCCAGGCATTGCACGAGCTGATCGACCCCGAGGTCGCCGTGAACGTCGTCGACCTCGGCATGATCGCCGACGTGTCCGTGAGCGAGTTCGGCGAAGTCTCCGTCTCGATCCGGCCCACCACACCGGGCTGCCCGATGCATGACGTGCTCGCCGACGGCGCGCGCGCCATCGTGGGGCGGCTCGCGGGGGTGACGAGCGTCGATGTCGGCTTCGTCTACTCGCCGCCCTGGACGCCCGACCGCATCAGCCCCGCCGGTCGCGCCGCCCTCCAGGCCCGCTCCTGAGGAGCGAACCGTACCCATCTTCCATGACCACACCCAACACCACTCAGACTGAAGAGATCTTCGACGGCCGCGACCTACCCTGCGAAACGAAGCGTCCCGGCTTCCTCTCGCGCTGCGCCGCCCTGCCGGTCGGCGGTTCCTTCGTCTTCATCAACGGCCACGATCCCGTGCCGCTGCGCCGGCTGCTCGACCAGCGTTTCCCCGGCTGCTTCCAATGGGCGCGCGGCGCCGGCGCCGACGCCGACACGATCCAACTGCGGATCACCAAGGTCGCCGCGCCGGCCGAAGGCTTCGGCGAACTCGCCGCCGAGATCTCCTGCTCCTGACCAGCGGGCCTTCGCCCGGTGTCATACACCCTCGGCGGGTTCCGTCCGAGGGCGCGCTTCGTTCTGCCGGCGGCGCGTGCGGCGGGGTCGACGGGCGTCGCGCCCAGAACCGAACTGGACGGAGGACGTGAGCTGTGGCTTGAGCGGCTGCGAATTCGGCGGATCGTCTCCGCACGCTCCGCTCCGGAGCCCTCAAACTCCCCCAACCAAACATCGGTTCGCAGATCATGGTCGGCGTGGCCGTGACCACGCTCGCCGCGACCATCGCCGGCGTCGCCACCGTCTACGCTGACGCACAGATTCCACCCGAACCGCGGGCGCGCTCAGAACAGCTCGCCCTGGGCGGGCAACGGCTTGTGGCCGAGGAACGGTCCGTAGCGATCGAGCCAGTCGTCGAGCTTCGCCAGATAGTAGCCGGTGTCGTAGGGCGCCGTCGCGGCGTTGAAATGCTCGACCGGGCGCGCGCGCTGCCAGTCGGCGGTCGCGCCCTTCTGCTTCGGCGCGATGTAGTACGCCACCCGGTCGCCCATGCGCGGTCGCGGCGAGAGCTGGAGCGCGGCCTCGGCGGCGGCGCGGCGCGGCTTCCCGCCGCCGGCCACGAACCGCTCGTACGCCTCGGCGCTCTGGCCGAGGTTTTCCGACTTCGCGAGCTCGCGCACGTCGACCGACCGGGCGGCGATGCGCTCGCGATACTCCTCGACCAGCGCGAGCGGCGATTCGCTGCTCGCGCCGAGGAGGAACGCGATGAGCCGGTCCCCGAGCTTTTTCAGGTACGGCTCGATCCCGCGCGAGCGCAGCGCCGAGCCGCGGATCGTGATCTTCTCGCCGTCGTGGAGCGCGTAGTTCTTCGCCTTGTAGCAGAACATCGCGCGATAGGAGCCGTCGTACTCGAGGTCGATGCCGGGCGGGAGCACATGCCGGACGGCGGCGAGCAGCCTCTCCGGCTCCGGGAACCAGCGCGCCGAGGCCAGGTAGATGCCATCCGTATCCGCTTCCAGGATCTCGCAGCCCTGTTGCGTGAACTCGTCGATGAGCGCCTGCAGCAGCTCCCGGCCGCGCCGGGTGACCTCCGCCGCCAGTTCGCCGTCGCCGAAGCGCGCGCCGGCGAAGCCGAGGTAGCCGTAGAACGAGTTGATCAGGATCTTGAAGCTCGCCTGCCGCGCGGCGTATTCGGCGCGCAGCTCCGGATCGCTCTCGGTGCGGGCGAGCGCCTTGTACTTGAGCCGGTAGTCCCGCAGCTGGCGCAGCAGCGGGATGAACACGCCCTGCGTGTCGCTGCGCGGGTTCCGCCCCATGCTCAACAGGAGGCTCGGATAGAGCGACGCCACGTCGAAGTGCATCACGTCGCGGAAGACGCCCTCGCGGAAGCCGCGCGAGTAGCCGCCCTCGAAGGCCGACATCTCGACCGGTCCGGGGACGGTCGCGCGGCGATGGTAGTACTCCTCGAGGAAGAGCAGGTCCACCTTGGTGCTCGTGCCGCGCAGCGTGGCCTCCTGCAGCGTCGTGGGAAACGCCTTCACCTGTTCGAAATACGTGGGCAGAAGCAGGTCGGCCAGGCCCTCGGTCTCGCGCAGGTCGTCGCCCAGGTAGGAACGGAAGCGCTCCCGGTCGGCGTGGAACGCGCGCTGAATCTCGGAGCCGGGCAGGTAGGTGCGCTCGCCCGCCGCCTCGGGGGTGATCCCGAGCTGCCGGGCCACGTCCTTCAACCCGTACGAGGTGAGCTCGCGCGCCGAGATGTCGTGGAGCTGCACGAGCAGAAACGTGTCGATCACCGCCCGGCCGGGCACGTCGCAGCGCGGGAAATCGATCCAGCGCTCGGCGAGCTTCAGCCGGCTGTTGCGGAACGTGGCGCGCTGGCCGAAGCGTCCCCACGTGCAGGGGACCTTCAGCCGTTTCCCGCGCTGGCGCAGGTAGTCGAGGTCGAACTTGAAGAGATTGTGGCCCTCGATCGTGTCGGGGTCCTCGGCGGCGAGCCGTGCGTTGAGGGCCTGCAGCAGATCGCGCTCGGCGTCGTCGGTGTCCGCGGCGAGCTCGAGCAGCTCGTTGCGGCCGCCGAAACGCAGCCCGATCGCGAGCACGCGGTCGGCGGGATTGGCCGGGTCGCTGAAGTGGTCCTCGCCGGCCGCCGCCGTCTCGATGTCGAGCTGGCAGCGGCGCAGCTGGTGGAACCGGAGCTCCGCGTAGAGCCGCCGGCGTTTCTGCAGGAGGAACTGGCACTCGAGCGGCCGCAGCACGTCGTAGCCCGCCGTGCCGGTCTTCTTGAGCAACGCCGCATGTGCGGCGACGGCGTGCGTGTGAATAAGCCACGGATACAGCCCCTCGCCGGCGAGCGGCTCGACGGTGCTGTGCGGCGGCGGCTCGGCGGGTTTCTCGCGCAGCCACACGAACGGCCGGAAGTCCGCCAGCGCCTCGCGGCGCCCGCCGTCCTCGGTCGCGAGCGAGACATGGGCCCGCCCCTGCTCGTCGATCCAGGCACCGCAGAGCGGGAGGTGGCTGGCGTCGCCTTGCATCGCAGCGTGGGGCGGTCCCGGTCGCGGCTCAGGCGCCGAACGCCGGCTTCAGGAACGCCATGATCAGCGCGAGGATCAGCGCGAAGGCCGTGAGCGCGATCCAGCGGGGCGTCTGCTCCCGCCGGCGGTAGGCGATGCCGGCCACGCCGGACAGCCAGAACCAGCACAGCACCTTGATCCACAGCCACGCGGGCCACTGGAGCGGGTTGGGCAGCCCGTTCTTCTTCGCCGCGAGTCCGAAGCCGCCGACCAGCGCGAGCAGGCTGAGGATGCCCGCGGCCATCATGATCTGCTTGCGACGCCCGGCGGGCGCGCCGCCGAAGACGGCGAAGACCACTCCGGTGAGCAACAGGATGGTGGCGACGTGGAGGATGGCGTAGTAGGGCCAGGTCATGGCCGGCAGGTTGCGAGGCGTCGCCGAAAAGGAAAATCAAAAGGCCCGATTTTCACCGCGGGCCGACCGCGCGACACCGCGCGGGCCGGACAGCAGAAAGGCCGCAGGATCCTGCGGCCTCTTTCGGTGGCGGGTGTCGCCGCCGCGGTCGCCCGTGGCGCGTCCGCCGGGACGGCGGTGCGGGTCAGCTCGCGGCGGAGATCGCCCCGTTCGGGCAGGTGGACTCGCACGCGGCACAGTCGACGCACTTCTCGGCATCGATCGTGTACACGGAGTCCTTCTCGGAGATGGCGCCCTCGGGGCACGCATCGACACACGCGCCGCAGGCGACGCAGTTGTTGGGGTCGATCTTGTAGGCCATAGGTTGGAAATGCTGATGGGCCGTTTGCGCGGAGCGCAAGGCAACTTCTTTGGGGTCGATCCCTCCTCCGCCGCCTTGCGTCGCGAGCCGCTCTCTGCTGGCCCGCCTCACCCGCCCGCGGGGCGCACCTCGAGCACGACCGCGTCGAGCAGGTTGCGCTCGAGGTAGCCGATCTCCACGAAGCCGTAACCGCCCGTGCCCCACCGGATCCCCCACGAGTTCTTGAAGATGAACCGCACCCCGCCCGGCTGGCCGTTGTTGGAGAAGTAGCCGACGAGCGTCACCGCGTGGGAGCGTCGCTCGAGCGGGGTCTGCTGGCTGAGCACCGCCGCCTGGGCGAGGCTGCGCCAGTGCGGCCAACGCAGCCCCACGACCACCGGAACGCCCTCGTTGAGCGCGTGCATGATGTTGGCGATCTTCACGGCGTTGCTCACGCCTGGTACGCTGAAGGTGGAGACTTGGCGGCGGGTCCGCGCCGCCTGGATCACCTCTTCGCCTGGGTCAGGGATCTTCTCCATCCCGGTGCCGTAGGTGTTCGGCAACTGCTTCTGCAGCGGCACGCCGTACGCGCGCACCGCCGCGAGCACCTCCTGCAGGGTGAAGCCGGCGTCGCGCATGTCCCCCTCCTCGCCGTCGGCGACCAGCCGTTTCTCGCCGAAGGGGATGCCCAGCGTGCGTCGTGTCGCCCAGATCAGATACTCCTCGGAGAGCCGCTCCGGCGTGCCCAGCGCGGCGTTCTGGAACTCGAGCGCGCTGAGAACGGCGAAGACCGCACAACTCGGCCGCAGGCCCTGGCTCTTCGTGCCCAGCTCCAGTTCCCGGTAACGCGGCCGCAGGTCCACCTCGCGCAGCTCCGCCGGCGTGCCGAACCGGGCCAACGCGCGCCCCACGGGAGTGTCGCCGTAGCCACGCCGGGTGTGCTTCGCCGCCGCAGTGCTCGCCGCCTGGGCGCGGGCGGCCGCCCTTCCCTGGTTCTCGATGATCTTGGCCTCGAGCGCCTCCTCCTCCGGATCGTAGCCGAACTGTTGTTGCAGCTCGGGCGAGAGCTTGCGCAATGGCAGCTGGCAGATGCCGCCGGGGTGGCGGATCGTCACCGTCGAGGGCGACACCGCCACGACCTTCGCGTCGCGGTAGACGACGCCCTCCGCCTCGAGCACCGCGAGCGTGGAGCCCACGTTCTGTGCGAGCGCCGGGGCGGTGGCCAGCAGGCCGCCGAGCAGCGCGCACACAGCGCTTCCCGCAACTTTTCGAAAAACCCGCTTGCCATGGGGCGAGGCCGCCCGAATATCCGCGCTTCTCATTTTTTCGCCCTCATCGTCTAGCGGCTAGGACGGGGCCCTCTCAAGGCCCAAACCGGGGTTCGATTCCCCGTGAGGGCGCCACTTTACCTCGTGGCGCATCAAGCCCACAGCAGAACCCGTCGGAAACGGGACCGAAGATCCCCCCGGTCGGGAGCCACAGCAGGCCAGCGGAAACACCGCTGGCCTGCGGCGTCTCCGGCCCTCGCGCGCCCAGCGGGCCGGCATTCCGCCGGCCCGCGGACGCTCCGGGTGAAGGCGCGGCGGCGTGACGCCCTCGGCCGGTCGTCTCTCCCGCTCGTCCGCCGAACCGTCTCCGGCACCCGCCGGGGCAGAAAGCCGCAGTTCCCCTCGCCTCCCCCTCGCCGCGGGATCATCTCGCCGAAGCGCTCCCGCGGCGCCTCCATCGGCGTCTAGGGGGTCTGCTTCTCCGGGGCGGCTTTCGCCGCCGCGCGGCGGGCCTCGTTCTCGCGTTCCCGCTGCGCCCGCTCCCGGGCCACCCGCGCATCGAACCGGGCGATGAGCGAGCGGGCCTCCCGCGTCGGGAGTGTTCGCACATAGGCGGCGATCGGCCGGACCTCGAACGTCTCCCCGCGCCGGAGGGCGGCATCGATCGTCTTCCAGTGTTTCCGCCCGCCGCCGACCCGGTAAAGGCCGGCGGCGGCAAACGGCCTCGCGGCGGAATCGCCCAGCCAGCGTTCGAGATGCCGTCGCGTCTCCGGAGCGTCGAACCGCCCGAGCGCGACCAGAGCCTCGGAGAAGAAGGCCCCATCCTTGCCGGCGGTGTATTCGATTATCGGTTTCGCGCTGCGCGGGTCCCCCAAGTCGGCGAGCAGATCGACGACACCGATCGGGAAGAAGCCGCCGTCGGCGGGCAGCAGCTCGCAAAGGCGTTCGAACGTTCCGGGCTCGTTCAGGAGCACCAACTGCCGCAGACACCCGCGCAACGTGCACGGCGACTGCGCATGCCGGAAGATTCGATCCAGCCGCGCCACATCCTTCTGTTTCCCCAGGTATGCGTAGGCGCGATCCTCCAGCGGGCCATGGGCGTAGTGGCTCCAGGCCAGAGCCGCCAGCAGCTCGGCCCCGGCCTCGTCCCCGCGGGCGATCAACGCGTCGACCTCCGCCGCAATCTGCTCGTTGAGCCGGTCTTCGGAGAACATCCCGGAGGTGCCCTCCCGGCGGCCGAACAGGCGACCGAGGCTGGCCGCCAGCTCCGGCGTGTATTCGAGCGCCGACTCCGGGAGCAGACGCGAGTAGAACTCGCCGCGGCTGCGGGACTCGGCGGCCTCGTCCGCCCGACCCAGCGCCCCCGCCACCACGGCGCGGACCAGGTGCAGATCCGGACAATGCGGCGCCCCCGCCAACTGCCGGTCGACGTACTCGAGCGCCTCCGCGTTGCGCTCGAGCTTGTGCAGGCAATACGCCCGCTGCGCCGCGAGCGGGTACTTCCAGTGTTGCTCGAGGAGGGCGGACAACGTGTGCTCCGCCTCCGCCCAGCGTTCCAGTCCGCCGAGCACGTCGGCCTGACGCTCCTGCGCCTCCCAGTTCTCGGGACAAAGCTCCCGGACCCGCAGCAATGCCGCCAGCGCCTGCTCCAACGCCTGCCGGCGAAAGGCCGCGTCATCGAGATCGGAGGGGGGCCGTCGCCCGCGGGACAGGCCCGGCCGTTCGAGCCATTGGGGGCCGGAACGCGCGTCCCAGAGATGAACGTCCGCGATGAACCGCCACAGTTGCCATGCCTCGGCGGCCGTCGCCAACCCGCGCTCAAGCACCGCCAGCGTCGCCGGCGGTTGGTCATTGGAAAACGAGTACTCCGCGAGGCGGAGCCAGGCCTTGGTGTCGGTCGGATCCGCGGCCACGGCGGCCTCGAGCTGCTCGCGCGCGGAGTCCGCGACACCGGGATCGGCCTGCTCGATGAGCGCCTTGAGCGGATTGTGGGCCGCGCTTCCGACGGGAGCGACGACCACGCCCAGGCACAGCACGGCGAGGGACGAAACAACCGGGATCCGCATGCCCGAGGAAAATGCCTTCGTGCCTGCGCCTGTCACGTGTTTTTCAGGTCGGCCGGCCGGAGCGGATGACACACTCGGCAACCCACCCGCCCAGTTGAGCCGGCGTCCGCAGTCGGCCGTGCCGCTCGCCCACCTGGCGGTGGGGGTTCCGGGCGCCGCCCGGGTTCTCGAAGGCGGCGGCTGTGCGCGCGCGGCGACCCACTACCGGACCGGCCACCGCGCCGCAGCCCCCGTCCGGAACGCGGAGGGCGGCACGCCGCTCCAGCGTTTGAACGCACCGGAAAAAGTATAGATGCTCGAGAAGCCGACCTGCTGGGCGATCGCCTCCAGCTTGGCGGAGGTCGAGCGCAGCAACGTGCAGGCGCGCTGCATCCGCAGCTGGGTGAGATGCGCCACCGGGCTGCGACGGAGGTGCCGTTGGCAGAGCCGCCGCAGGTGCTCCTCGCTGAGCGCCGCGGCCCGGGCCAGCTCCCGGCCGCTCCAGTCGCGTCCGAGGTCCCCCTCCACCCGGTTCCAGAGCCGCCACAAACGCGCATCCACCGGCGCGGCGCCCGCCAACCGGCGCGCCTGCGTCTCGACCACCGAGACCAGCGCCTGGAGCAGCGCCGGCTCCCGCGCCCCCGCGGCCTCGCAGGTCAGCATCCGCAGGGCGGAGACGAAGCCGCCCGCCTCGGCCTCCACCAGCCGCGACCGGTCGCCGGCGACCACCGGCGGGCCCTCCCGGTCGGCGAAGAACACCCACGCGATCTGCCACGGCCCGCGGCCTGCCGCCGCGAACGCATGGAGCACGTTCACCGGCGCCAGCAGCACCTGTCCCGGCCGCCAGTCCACCTCCCGGCCGTCGATCAGGACGCGCCCGCGGCCGCCGAAACACGCGACCACGTGACTGTAGGGCGAATACGGACGCACCATGCGGTACGGCGGCCGGAGTTCGCCGTGGCCCACCCAGACCAGCCCGGCGGGACGCAACAGCGGGAAATGCTCGCGATCGAGCACCCACTCCCGGCTCCGCGGGCCGATGAGGTGGGTTTCACGTAAATGCGCGGGGTCCGGCAGCATTGGCGAAAAAGGCGGTTCGTGGTTTACTGGCCGACAACCGTTACCCGCAAGCTCCCCTGCAACCGATGAAACAACTGTCCCTGCTTCTCGCCCTCGGACTGGCCGTCACCGGCTGGGCCGGCACTCGAACCGCTCCCGCCGTGCAAATCGATCCCGCCGCCACCGCCGCCCCGATCAATCCGTTCATCTACGGGCAGTTCATCGAACACCTCGGCCGCTGCATCTACGGCGGCATCTGGGCCGAGATGCTCGAGGACCGGAAGTTCTATTTCCCCATCACCGCCGAGTTCGGACCGTACCGGGAGCTCAAGCCCACCGCCGGCACCTCCGATTTCAACGTCGGCAACCTCCAGCAGTCGGACTTCCCCGCCCTCGTGGCCTCGCCGTGGGAGATCGTCGGCGCGCCGGCCGGCGTGGCGATGACCACCGAGAACGCGTTCGTCGGCGAGCACACGCCGCGCATCCGCGCCGGCCACGGCATCCGCCACCACCGGCTCGGCGTCGTCGCCGGACTCGATTACGTCGGCTACGTTTGGGCCCGCCCCACCGGCGACCGCGCCACCACCGTCGAGGTCGTCCTGAGCTGGGGTGACGAGCCCTCCGCTCGCGCCTCCCAGCGGCTCACCTTCGCCCCGGGCGACTACAGCCGCCAACCTTTCACCCTCCGCTCCCTCGGCCGCACCGACAACGCCCGCCTCGAACTCCACATCCAGGGCGCCGACGCCCTCGTCGGCACCGTCTCGCTCATGCCCGGCGACAACGTCAACGGCCTGCGCCGTGACACCCTCGCCCTGCTCAAGCAGCTCGACGGCACGATCTACCGCTGGCCCGGCGGCAACTTCGTCAGCGGCTACGACTGGCGCGACGGCATCGGCGACCGCGACCGCCGCCCGCCGCGCGGCAACCCGGCCTGGACCGGCATCGAGCACAACGACTTCGGCACCGACGAGTTCCTCGCCTTCTGTCGTGAGATCGGCACCACACCGATGATCGCCGCCAACACCGGCTTCGGCGACGCCTACTCCGCCGCCCAGTGGGTCGAGTACGTCAACGGCTCCGCCTCCTCGCTCGCCGGCGGCTGGCGTGCCAAGAACGGCCACCCCGCCGCCTACGGCGTGAAGCACTGGTGCGTGGGCAACGAGATGTTCGGCCCGTGGCAGCTCGGCTTCATGCCGCTCCACCAGTACGCGCTGAAGC
>JAEZSJ010000190.1 GCA_023443985.1 Verrucomicrobiota bacterium
GCGCAGCGCCGAGCAACGAGTCGTAGATCTCCGGCGCGAGCGTTTTGAAGAGGTACGGCTCGCGTTCGATGTTCGTGCCGTGGATGCGATACAGCGGGTTGAAGATGCCGAACTGGTTCCAGCGCGCGTAGAGCTCCTGGTACTCCGGATTCTTCTCGCCGCCGGGATAGTTCACGAAGAAACCGCCCGTATCCTGTGTCCAGTACGGCAGGCCGGCCATCGCGATGTTCACCCCGCCGGAGATCTGGGCGCGCAGCGTCGCCCAACTCGCGGAGGTGTCTCCCGACCACGGCAGTGCGGCGTAGCGTTGCTGGCCCGCCCACGCCGAACGGGTGAGCGTGAGGACGCGTTTGTCGCCCGCGGCCCGCTGGCCCTCGTAGGTGCCCTTCGTCGTCACCAAGGTGTACGGGTTGAGGTAGCGCGTGAAGTCGCCGAGCGCGTTGCGGCCGAGCCCCTTGATGTCGCGTTCGACCTCGAGCGGATCGTGGCAGGCACCGCCGACCTCGACCTCGGTACCGTCCATCCAGAGCGCGTCGACGCCGACGTCGAGCAGGCCGCTCTTGATGTGTTTGAAATAGATCGCACGGCCCTCGGCGCTGAAGGCGTCGTAGACGCGCGCCTGCTTCGAGATCCAGTGGAGCGGCGCGAAACGCAGGCCCTTGGCGTCGAGCTCGTGGGCGAGCGCGGTGTCGTGGCCGACGGAAGGCCAGATGGAGTTCATGAGCTTCACGTGCAGCTCGTCGTGGAGCGTCTTCGTCAACGCGACGGGATCGGGATAACGTTCCTCGTTCCAGATCATGCCGCTCCAGGTGCCGTCCTTGTCGCCGCCCCAGTACTGCCAGTCCTGCACGATGTAGTCCAAGGGGAAGCGGGCGGCGCGGAAGTTGCGCACGACCTCGACGAGGCGGTCCTGCGTCTTGTAGCGCTCCTTGCTCATGAAGAGGCCGAAGGCCTGTTTGGGGAACAGCGGCGCGGCGCCGGTGAGCGTGCGGTAGCCGGCGATCACGCCGTCCATCGTGCCGCCGGCGACGAAGTAGTAGTCGACGCCGCCCGGCGCGCTCTCGGCCCAGAGCGTGGCGCCGGTGGCGTCGTCCTTGAAGGTCATCTTCGAATAGATGTCCCAGAGGATACCGTAGCGGCGCGTGGAAAGCAGGAACGGCACGACGGTGCCGATGTTGGTCTGGACGAGCAGCACCTCCTGGCCGCGGTAGTCCATGTACGGCTCGTTGTATTGACCGAGTCCATAAAGCGACTCGTCCGGTGCGAGCGTGAACGTCTGCGACACCTCGTAGGTCGGCGCCCCGGAGATCGTCACCTCCTTGATCTCATGCGGCGCCTCGGCGCGCTCGCGGGTGAGCACGGCGCCGGCGCCATCGAGGAACGTCAGCGCACCGGTCCTCTTGTCCGCGACGACGCGCAGCTGTGCGGTGGCGACGGTGAGCGACTCGGCCGACTCCGCGACCGTGAACGCCACCGCGGCGGGCGGCGCCACGACGGCGAGGCTCGGGTGCGCCCAATGGCTCACGCCGGAATTGGCGTTCACCCGCACGATGCCCGCGTCGTGGAAGAGCACATTCTTGGTGAGCCCCGCGACGCGGAGCTGCACGCCGTGCTCGATCCTCACATACGCAAAGCCGCTCGCCGGAGCCGGCGCAACCACTTGCAGGTGGCCGACGCGGTCGAGCCCCGTGGACGCGGTGAGGGAAACGCCGCCGACCAGACCACCGAGGAGGGCGAGCGCGAGGAGACGAGAACGGGGCGAGTGCATCAGGACCAGGGGTGAGTGCTTCGGGTGGTGGCACGCCGCGTTGGAGTCGAACGACACCGGCTGCGGCGCGCCGGGGCGTGGCTTGGAGTTGTTCCGGGGCAGGGCGAACGATCGCGGGTCTACGAACCCATCACGGCGCGACAGCCGACGGCGCACCGAGGAGCGGGGCCATCACCGCCGCGTAGCGACGACCGAGCTCCCGGTACCCTTCCGGGGCGAAGTGGAGGCGATCCGGCCCCGCCGTGCAGCCGGCGGAGGAGACCACATGCGCGGTCGGGATGGTTGCCGGAAGGGTCGCGATGATCGGGTTCATGCTGGCGCACTTGCCATCCTGGCCGGCCCCCACGACCTCGCCCGCGAGCAACGGCACCGCGGCGGCATCGAGACCCAGTTCGCGTAGCAGATTTTCGTAGACGGCCTTCACCTTCGCCGGCCAGTCGGCCTCGCCAGTGTTGGACTCGCCCTGATGCAGGAGGATGCCTTTGATCACACCGGCCTGCTGCGCGAGTTTTCCCATCTCCACCAGGCGCCGGTACGGGCTGTCTGCGTAGGCCGCGAGCGCGGGTTTCATCCACTCGGGCGCGTTCGCCACGTACGCCGGGGCGCTGGCCGGGTCGAAGAGCTCGATCTTGCAGCCGCCCACCGCGACATTGACGACGCCCACCCTGACGGAGGACGGCAACTGCGCCACCAGCGCCCGTCCGAAGAAGTCCGCCGGGCTGAGACCGGCGGGAGGACGACTGAGCGGCGGCGCCGCCGGATACCAATTCCCCTTCACTCGGCCCGACTCCGGGAAATCGACCGCGGCGAGCACTTGGAACCGAGGATCAACCGGGCCGCGGAACTCCTCCGGAATCCCCGGAAAACCCTCCATGTTGGACTGCCCGAAGCAGAGGAAGATGTAGAAGTTGGGATCCTGTGCGCGGGCGGTGGCGGCGAACAGGAGCAGACCGATCAGGGGCAGGAGGCGGAGGAGATGAAGCATGGGGAAAAAGACAGGAACCGGTCTATCACGGCGCGACGACTTCGCGCCAGTCGAAGACCGCGCCGCCCTTGCGGTCCGGATTCGCACCGGGCGACTCCGCCGAGTACGGCTCCCCGGTCTGCGGGTGGAGGCCGACATGGCGGTGCGTCTTCAGCGAGAGCAGCATGCACTGCCCGCGCAGCATGTCCTGCCACTGGAAAAGGCTGCCGGCGCTCTCGGCCGGAGTCAGCCGCACATCGCCGGAGAGACCGAGACCGACGACGGTGATGAACCCGCTGCCGTCGAGCGCTTCGAGCGCCACCCTGCCCTGCCCGCGGTCGTGCACGCGGAAACGGGCGGCCGCGCTCCCCGCCTCGGGTGAGTCCGGAGCCGCCGCGTGCAACATGCCGTTGCGGTTGGCCCAGGCCACGGAGCCGTTGGCGTGATTGGCGAGCGTGATGACCTTGCCGAGCGGCAGGTTGGCGGAGCGGTCGGCGAACGGCTCGTCGACGCGGAAGTCGTCGAAGTCGGCGTGGCCGCCCTCGCGTCCGCCGGTGTTGAAGGCGAAGAGCGCGTAGCGGGTGCCCTGGAAGGTCTTGAGCTGGTACGGCAGGCGCAGCGCGGTGCCGAGGGGCGTGAAGGTCGCGCCGTCGGTGCTGTAGCTCAGTTGCGCGAGATCGTCGTCGTAGTTGCCGGCGGCGCGCAGGAAGATGCGCGTGGCCGCCAACGGCCGGTCGACGGTCTCGTCGAGCAGCTGATTGTAGGCGCGGAGCACAAGGCCGGCCTCGGTGCGCACGAGGCCGATCCAACCGCAGGGAACGTTGAGCAGGCCGAGCCCGGCGACATCGCCCGGTTGCAGCGCGGAACCGTCGAGCAGGACGGTCGCGGTGGACTCGGGTCCGATCACGCGCTGGGTGAGCGTGTTCTTCGCCGCGAGAAAATGTGCGGCCGGCAGGGTGTGCAGGCGCAGCGCGCCGGACCGTTCCGTCAGCAACCATTTCGTGGATACCGGCACGTGGTTCCACTGCCAGACCGGCAACAGCTTCGCACCGGCGAAGTCGTCGCTGCGCTGGTAGGTCGCGGTGGGCTCCACCTTGGCGGCGACCGCGGGCTTCACCCAGGTGCGCGGCGAGCGGCCGAGGTTGCCGGGCAGGCCGAAGTACGGCCAGCCGTCCTGCCAGGTGACCGGCGAGAGAAACGTCGTCCGCCCGACCGACTTGAAGTCCATCATCGAGAAGCCCCACCAGTCGCCGTTGGGCAGGTCGACGATGCCGCCCTGATGGAGCGGCACGGCGCCGAACTCGTTGGCGCCGGGTTTGTGGATGTCGAACGTGGCGCCGGGCGCGGGGACCGGGCCGTTCTGGCCGGCGTTGTTGCACCACCACCCGCGTTGCGTGCCCATGGTCTCCCGCGCGCTGATGACGACGGTTTCGTACGGGCCGTCGATGCGGTCGGCGCGGGCGCACTGCATGCGGCCGACGGGCGCGTAGTCGGCGCTGATGATGTAGTACTTGCCGCCGATCTTGTAGAAGTGGTGCCCCTCGCCCACGGCGCTGCCGCGCGGGATGGTCACGCGCTCGCTGCCCTCGACGAAGCCGGTCAGGTCGGGCTTGAACTCGATCAGGCGCACCTCGGCGTAGCCGGAGATCGCGTAGATGCGGCCGTCGTCATCAAAAAGCACCGACAGATCATGGATGCCGGGCGTGACGAGGCGCTGCTCCCACGGGCCGGCGGGGTTCTTGCTCGTGAAGACGAGCAGGCCCTTCCGGTTCACGTTGGAGAACACGTAGAACGTGCCCTGATGGTAGCGGATGCAGGGCGCCCAGATCCCCTGTCCATAGGCGTCCTTCCCGCCCTCGAGGCGAAACTCGGGCCCGAGGTCGAGCTGCTCGGCGGCGTAGCTCAGGAACTCCCAGTTCACGAGGTCCTTCGAGTGCAGGATCACGAGACTCGGCATCGCGTGCATCGTGGTGCCCGCGAGATAGAAGTCCTCCCCCACCCGGATCAGGTCGGGATCGGAGAATTCGTCGTAGAACAACGGATTCGTGTAGGTGCCGTTGCCGTTGTCGGGCATCCACGTGGCGCGCGGCGCGGCGGCCAAGGTGGCGGAGGCAAGCAACGCGAGGGACAAGAGGGGACGAGAAAGCATGGGGTGTGACAGTGGTTGGCTAGGTTGCGATCGCCCGCGCCGCGCCCGCAAGTGTCCGGAAGTCGTAGCGGTGCGGCGCCGCGCACCGCCGACGTCGTCGGTTCAACGGCGCAGGCGCAGGATCGTCAGCGAGTTCGCCGGGACCTCGCGGGCGAAGCTCGCGCCCACGTCGGCCTCCTCCCCAACCGGCACGGCGGCCGGCGGCTGACCGTCGACGTTGGCGACATCGGCGTCGGCGCCGGCGAGCACGGTGGCGATGAGGCGGAACCGGGCGCCGCCGGCGATCGAGATCGCGGCGGTGAAGGCGCGCTCCTCGCCGTTGACGAGCTTCACGATCACCTCGCCGGTGGCGGAGTCGCGAACGACTGAACCGGTCACACGCGCCCCGGCCGGCACGCCCTCGAGGTGCGCCGGCAGCAGGGTGTCCCCGGAGTTGTTGCCGAAGAGCTTCTGCACCTCGTAGTTGAGGGTCGGATGGACCGCGGTGGCGTCGAAGTAGATCAGGTCCGGGTGCCACTGGGTGTGGCCGCGCCGCGCGAGGAGCGGGGCGTAGGAGGCGAACTGCACCACGTCGCCGTTGCGCTCGAAGCTCACGAGGCCGGCGGCCTCGGCCAGGGCGGAGCGCAGCGTGCTGCGGGTCTTGTCCACGTCGTGCGCGGCATACTCGCCCACGTAGACCTTCGCCCCGGCGCGGTCGTAGGCGTCGTAGCGGGCGAGGTTGTCCCAGAACCACTGCGGCGGCACGTAGTAGTGCTCGTCGACCAGGGGCACGCCGATCTCGCGCACGAAGGCCCAGCCGTTGTCGTAGTCCTCGCCGGCGGCGAACGGCCCCGAGGTGCCGACGACTACGAGCTCGGGATGTTTCGCCTTGAGCACGTCGAAGATCATCTTGAAGCGCTCACGGAACTCGGGGGTGATCGCGTCTTCGTTGCCCACGCCGAGGTACTTCAGGCCGAAGGGCGCGGGATGGCCGGCGGCCGCGCGCACGGCACCCCACTCCGAGTCGGCGGGGCCGTTCGCCCATTCGACCAGGTCGAGGATGTCCTGGATGTAGGAGGGCATCTCGTCGAGCGGCAGCCCCTCCTGCCCGCGGCCGGGCGAGTGGCCGGCATGCTGGCAGCATACTCCTGCGGATACAACCGGGAGCGGTTTCGCGCCGATGTCCTCGCAGAACTGGAAGAACTCGAAATAGCCGAGGCCGAAGGTCTGGTGGTAGCCCCACAGATTGCGCTGGGCGCGGCGCTGCTCCACGGGGCCGACCGTGTCCTTCCAGTTGTAGTAGCGATGCACGCCGGGGCCGTGCACGAGGCAGCCGCCGGGGAAGCGCATGAACTTCGGCCGGATGTCGGCGATCGTCTGCGCGAGGTCGCGGCGCAGGCCGTTGGCGCGGCCCTTGAAGGTCTCGCGCGGGAACAGCGAGACCATGTCGATCGCGAGGGCGCCTTGGGCGTGCGCGAGCAGGACGAAGCGCGCCTCCGGGTCGGAGCGGGCCGGAGTGAGCACCGCGGAGTGGCGGGTCCAAGTGCGGCCCGAGACCTCGAGACGAGCCTCGGCAAGCACGCTGCCGTCCTTCGCCTGGAGTTGGAGCGAGACTGGCATCGGCTTCGCCTGGTCCGCGTCCTTCCACATGATGCCCATGTAGGCCTGGTAGGCCCAGAACGAGGCGTCGTAGCGCTTGCCCGCCTCCACCGGGAGCTGGTCAAAACCCTTGTTCGCGAATCCGACGCCCGCGCCCGGCTCGGTCACGGTAAGGATCGCGTAATGCGGGTTGTTGGCGTGCAGCGGGCGGGCATCACCGAGCCCGGGGTGCCCTTCCCCGCCGCCGCTCTTCACCATCTCCCAACCGGTGTGCGGGCCCCAGGTCGGCTGCTCGGTCGCGCTGTATTCAAACGATCGGTTCTGCAGCAGTTCTGCGTGGAGCCCGCCGTCGGCGGCGTAGTTGAGGTCCTCGAAGAAGACGCCCACGAGGTCGGGACTGATGGGCTTCCCGGGCGCGGCGGGATCGATGGCGAGGCGGAGCGGCGGGGTCGCGGCGGAGGTGACCGAGGCGGCAAGCAGAGCGGAGGCGGCGAAGAGGAGCACCGCGGCGGAGGTGTGGTTCATGGAGTAGCGGCGGAAGAGGATTCCGGACGGGAGGGTGCGCAAGCGTGCGCCGGCGGAGCACGGCCGGCCAACTGACCTTCACTTGACCGTGAGGCGCCGAGGAGGGACACCGCGCGCGGCGGCGCGGGCGAGCCTTCAGTACTGCTGCGAGCGGGTGCGGTAGCGTTTCGAACCCGTGAGGAAGCCGTCGATCATCACCAGCGCGGTCGTCTCCGTCACATAGTCGTTCACCAATGAATAGACCGGCTCCTTGAGGATCTTCTCGATGCCGGTCTTCGGGTCGATGTACGGCACGTCGCGGGTCGACAGCGCCTCCTCGTGCACCCCGACTTTGACGGTCGTCTCGTAGTACCAGACCTCCGACACGAGGCCCGCCTCGTTCGGGACCTTCTTAATTCGTGTGGGCTGGCCGATCCGCTCGATCACCTGCGCGGCCGACATCCCGACCGAAATCTTGGGAACCGGGCGGGCCGGAGACTGCGGCTCCGGCGCGGAGGGCGGAGCGGCGAGGCAGAGCGCGCCACCCAGGAGCGGCACGGCGATCAGCAGCCGCCGGAGGAGGAAACGCCGGGAGAAAAGGGAGAAGTCCATGGGGAGACAAATGAGCCACGGGGCCTCGGCGGGCCCGCGGTGGGTGGAGGGGCCGGTTCCGCGGTGGCCGCGGGCACCGGCAAAAGAAAGGCGACAGTCCGCGGTCGCGGACTGTCGCCAGGGAGAACGACTTCAGATCCGGAGGATCAGAAGCTGAACGTGTTCGTGACAAACCACTCGCGGTTCGGCGCAACGCGCACCGTCGCCCAGGTGTAGCCGTCGGGCTGCACCGCCGTCGGGATCAGGCTGTCGGTGGCGAAGAGGTTGCGGACGTTGAGCTGGATCTTCCAGTGGATCTTG
>JAEZSJ010000402.1 GCA_023443985.1 Verrucomicrobiota bacterium
GCCCGGGCCGGCCTGCCGGCGACGCGCCCGCGGCGGCGGAACCGCTGGTGCCGAAACCCGATCTCCGGGCCGTCGCCCGCGACGCGGCCTGACCCGCCTTCGCAACCCGGCGCCGCTCCCCTCACTCACCACCGCTCCCGACCACATGTCGCTGGTATTCCCCAAGTCGGCCAACCGCCTGCCGCTCCAGATCATCTTCTTTCTGATCATCGCCGGAGGCCTGGTGACGGCCGGTGTCACCTACTATTTCACGCCCAAGTATACCCGCGTGGGTTACGCGCCGGTCCAGCCGGTGCCGTTCAGCCATGCGCTGCATGCCGGCCAGCTCGGGATGGATTGCCGCTATTGCCATGCGGGCGTCGACCAGGGCCCGCATTCGACGCTGCCCTCGGCGCAGACGTGCATGAACTGCCACAACACGATCAAGAAGGACAGCCCGCTGCTCGCCCCCGTGCGCGCAAGCTTCGAGACCGGCGATCCGGTGCCGTGGATCAAGGTCCACCAGGCGCCGGACTTCGTGTACTTCAACCACGCCGTGCACGTGAACCGGGGCATGTCGTGCGTGGAGTGTCATGGAAACGTGACCACAATGGCCGAGGGGGAGACGATCGCCCAGCGCCAGCCGCTCAGCATGGCGTTCTGCCTCGAGTGCCATCGCGACCCCGCCAGCCGGATCCGCGACCCGAAGGACGTCTTCGATCTCAACAGCCGGCGCCTCGTCGACCAGGGCCGGGCGGGGGACGCCGCCAAGCTCATCGCGCACATGAAAGCGAACCCGCCGCAGAGCTGCAGCGGCTGCCACCGATGATCTTCCGCGACCACCCGGCGGAGGAGCCCCGGTTCCGTGTACCCACTTTTAGAATCCAATTTCGGCCAATAGGATGAAGCACACGTTCGAACATCCCGCCCCTTCCGCCCGCGAACTCAACGGCCCCCGCTACTGGCGCAGCCTCGACGAGCTGGCCGCCACACCGGGCTTTCGCGAGCACCTCGAACGCGAGTTTCCGCAGGGCGCCTCCGAGCTCGACGGGGTCGACCGGCGCAACTTCCTGCGGATCATGGCGGCCTCCTTCGCGCTCGGCGGGCTCGGTCTGGCCGGCTGCCGGCGCCCGGAGGTGAACATCCTGCCCTACGGCAAGTCCGTCGAGCGAGTGGTTCCCGGCCTGGCCAAGTACTACGCCACCGCGATGCCCGGCCCCGGCGGGGCGATCCCGCTGCTGGCCGAGACACACCAGGGCCGCCCCACCAAGCTCGAGGGCAACCCGAGCTATGCGCCCTATGGCGGAGCGACCAATCTCGCGGCCCAGGCCGCCGTGCTCGATCTGTACGACCCCGACCGCGCGATGGGCTCCACCCGCGCCGGCTCCGAGGTCGCCGGCGCGCAGGTGAACGACCTGTTTGCCCGTATCCGCGACACTTACACGCCAATCGGCGGCGCCGGGCTGGCGGTGCTGGCGGAGCCCTCCGATTCGCCCACCCGGGCGGCGTTGGCGGCGAACCTGCGGACCCGGTTTCCCAAGGCGGTCTGGGCCGAGTATGCGCCCACCGACTACCGCGGGCGGGAGCGGGCGCTGGCGCCGGTCGTCGGCCGGCCGGTCCGGCCGCGGCTGCGTCTGGCGGAGGCGAAGCGCGTGCTCAGCCTGGACTGCGATTTTCTCCAGGCGGAGCCCGGCGCGATCGGCCACAGCCGCGACTGGGCCCGAGGCCGCCGGCGCGTCGACGCCGGCGAGGAGATGATCCGGCTCTACGTGGCCGAGAGCCATTTCTCGATCACTGGCAGCAACGCCGACCACCGGCTCCGCCTCTCCTCGTCGCAACTGCCGGCGTTCGCTGCGGCGATCGCCGCGCGGGTGTTTGCGCGCACGGGACGCTTCGGGGAGTTGGCGGAAGGTCTGACGCGGCTTGCCGCGGGCCTGCGCGTCGAGGCGCAGTGGCTCGACGCCTGCGCCGCGGACCTCTGCGAACATGCCGGTGCGGCGCTGGTCTGCGCGGGCCACGGGCAGGCGCCCCTCGTCCAAGCGCTCGCCGCAGCCATGAACGAGGCGCTTGGCGCCCCCGGCCGCACGGTCGAGTACCTGGCGGTGGATACACCGGCGGCGGCCTCCATCGCCGAGCTCGCCGGCGCGATCCGCAACGGGCAGGTGCGCACGCTGATCATCCTTGGCGGCAATCCCGCCTACGACGCCCCGGCGGAGCTCGACTGGCCCGCCCTGCAGCAGCAGGTGGCCGAAGTCGTGCGCCATGGCCTCCAGGCCGACGAGACGTCGGCGCTGGCGACAGGGCAGGGCGGTTGGCATGTGCACGCGGCGCATTTCCTGGAGACTTGGGGCGACGCGCGCACGGCCGACGGCACCATCGTCCCCGTGCAGCCGATGATCCTGCCGCTCTTTGGCGGCATCTCCGAGATCGAGTTTCTGGCGCGCCTCACCGGCGATGCGGTCACGGAAGGCTACAGCCTTGTGCACCGGACCATCGGCGCGCTTGTGGCCGGCGACGAGAAACGTTTCCGCCAATGGCTCCACGACGGCGTGCTCGCCGATTCCGCGTTTGCCGCGACGGACGCATCCGTGCGAGCCGGGGCGGTGGCCGAGCTCCTCGCCGGCGCGCGCGCGGCGGAGCCGTCGGCGACGAATCTCGAGGTGCGCTTCATCGCCGACCTCAAGGTCGGCAACGGCGCCGCGGCGAACAACGGCTGGCTGCAGGAGTGCCCGGACCCGATCACCAAGATCGCGTGGGACAACCCGGTCCAGATCTCGCCGCGGCTCGCGGCCGAGCTCGGCCTCCTGGACCCGCAGCGTCTCGCGAAAGATCAGCCCGCCTCCGGCGCGCTCGATCCGGCGCGGCACGACTTCAACGAGTTTGTGATCGGCAAACAGTCGGCGCCGGTCGCGCGGATCACGTTGGAGGGCCGGTCGATCGAGGCGCCCGTGCACATCCAGCCCGGTCTGGCCGACTACACGATCGTGCTGCCGTTGGGCTACGGGCGCACGCAGGCGGGCCGCATCGGCAACGGCATCGGCTTCTCCGCGTACCCGCTGCGCACCAGCGCGGGCGGGTTGTTCGCCACCGGCGCGACGCTCGAGCTCATCCCCGGACGCAAACACCAGCTTCCGAATACGCAGGAACACTGGGCGATCGAGGGCCGCGACATCTTCCGCGAGGCCAACATCGGCGAGCACCGGGACAACCCCGCCTGGGTCGCGGGCATCGGCATGGAGTCGCACTCGCCGGCGATCTACGGTCCGGACAAGGGCAGGCCGTTGGCCGAGAAGTCGGCCGCGACCCCGCGCGGCAACTCGCTCTACGAGCACCCGAACTACGACGGCGTGCACCAGTGGGGCATGTCGATCGATCTCAACACCTGCATCGGCTGCAACGCCTGCGTCGTCGCCTGCCAGGCGGAGAACAACATCCCGATCGTCGGCCGCGACCAGGTCCTGCGCGGCCGCGAGATGCACTGGATCCGCATCGATCGCTACTACTCCAGCGGCTCCGAGAGCAACGCCGCGATTCCCGAGGACCCGCAGGTGGCGCTCCAGCCGATGACCTGCCAGCATTGCGAGTCTGCGCCGTGCGAGAGCGTCTGCCCCGTCAATGCCACCGTGCACGACGAGGAGGGGCTCAACGTGATGGCGTACAACCGCTGCATCGGCACGCGATACTGCGCGAACAACTGCCCGTACAAGGTCCGCCGTTTCAACTTCTTCGATTATCAACAGCGCCAGCTCGACTCGCTCTACCTGGGTCCGCTCGGCCCGCAGGGAAAACCCGAGCTGCTGAAGATGGCGATGAACCCCGACGTCACCGTGCGCATGCGCGGTGTCATGGAGAAGTGCACCTACTGTGTGCAGCGCATCCAGCGGGCGAAGATCGAGCAGAAGGTGAAGGCGGGCGCGACCGGCGAGATTCAGATTCCCGACCGCACGATCCGCGTCGCCTGCGAGCAGGCCTGCCCGACCGAGGCGATCGTGTTCGGCAACATCCTCGACCCGCAGAGCGCCGTGTCCGTCGCCAAACAGGATCCGCGCACCTACGCGGTGCTCGGCTACCTGAATGTCCGCCCGCGCACCTCCTACATCGGTCGCGTGCGCAATCCCAATCCGGCGATGCCCGGCCACCACGACCTCCCGCTCTCCCGACTCGAATACAACCACAAGAACCACGCCGCCGGCCACGGCGAGGGCCACGGAGCCGGGCATGCCGCTCCGGCGCCGCAGAATGGAGGGCAGCACTGATGAACGCGGTGTCCTCCCCGTCCGCGCGCCCGTCCCGTGGGTCCGGTCTCCGACCGGACGTGTCGGGCTCCGCCTTGACCAAGGGCGCCGCGGTGGCCGGTCCGACCGGTCACAGACCGGCCCTACTCGCTGGAGGAATCTCCCGATGAGCAGCCATGTTCCCGCCGAGCTTCCTCCGCACGCCGCCGCCGTCCTCGCCGAGGTCGCGCCGGCCCACCTGCCGCGCGCCGAGCTGATCGGCCACCGGCGCGATTTCGCGTGGATCACCGACAAGGTCTGCTCGATCGTCGAGACGAAGACCCCGACCTGGTGGTGGGTGGCCTTCGGGGTCGCCTGCTTCGTGGCGACGTTCACCGTCGCCGGCCTGGTGTACCTGGTCGCGACCGGCGTCGGCGTCTGGGGCCACGCCAACCCGGTCAACTGGGCCTGGGATATCGTGAACTTCGTCTTCTGGATCGGTATCGGACACGCCGGTACGCTGATCTCGGCCATCCTCTGCCTCTTCCGGCAGAAGTGGCGCACGTCGATCAACCGCGCGGCCGAGGCGATGACGATCTTCGCAGTCGTCTGCGCCGGGTTGTTCCCGCTGTTCCATGTCGGCCGCGTCTGGTGGGCGTGGTGGCTGTTCCCGCTGCCGAACGCAAACGCGATCTGGCCGCAGTTCCGCTCGCCGCTGCTATGGGACGTGTTTGCGGTGTCGACGTACGCGACCGTCTCGGCGCTGTTCTGGTACATGGGCATGATCCCGGATCTGGCGACGCTGCGCGACCGCGCGACCTCGAAGATCAGGCAGATCGCCTACGGCCTGTTCGCGATGGGCTGGCGCGGCTCGAACCGCCACTGGCAGAACTACGAGATGGCGTACCTGCTGCTCGCCGCCCTCTCCACGCCGCTGGTGCTCTCGGTGCACACGATCGTCTCGTTCGACTTCGCGGTCTCACTTCTGCCCGGCTGGCACACGACGATCTTCCCGCCGTACTTCGTGGCCGGCGCGATCTTCTCGGGCTTCGGCATGGTGCTCACGCTGATGCTGCCGCTCCGCGCGATCTACAAGCTCGACGACCTGATCACGCAGTACCACATCGACTGCATGTGTAAGATCACCTTGGCGACAGGGTCGATCGTCGGCTACGCGTACGCGATGGAGTTCTTCATCGCGTGGTACGGGGCCAACCCGTACGAGGGCTTCGCCTTCATCAACCGCGCGTTCGGCCATTACGCCTGGGCGTACTGGATCATGATCAGCTGCAACGTCATCACGCCGCAGTTGTTCTGGTTCCGCAAGGTGCGCGAGAACACCACGCTCGTCTGGGTGCTCTCGATCTTCGTGAACGTCGGTATGTGGTTCGAGCGGTTCGTGATCATCGTCACCTCGCTCGCCCGCGACTTCCTGCCCTCGAGCTGGGGCTACTACTCGCCCTCGGTGGTCGAGATCTTCACGTTCTTCGGCACCTTCGGCGTGTTCAGCGTGTTGTTCCTGCTGTTCCTGCGCTTCCTGCCGCTGATGGCGATGGCCGAGATCAAGGCCGTCTCGCCGCAGGCCGACCCCCACGCGGGCCATGGCGACGGCCCCGCGTCGCCCCCCGACACCCTCGCCGCGCACCACTGACCCGCCTGCGCCATGAGCGAACACATCCACGGTTATCTCGCCGCCTTCGACACCCCGGCCGACATCATGCACGCCGCCGAGCGGGTGCGCGACGCCGGCTTCCTGCGCTGGGACGTCCACACGCCCTTCCCCGTCCACGGGATGGACAGCGCGATGGGCTTGAAACGGTCCCGCGTGCAGCGCTTCACGCTGCTCGGCGGCATCGCCGGCTTCGCCACCGGCATGCTCATGATCTGGTACATGAACGCCGCCGACTACCCGCTGATCGTGGGCGGCAAGCCCTTCTTCAGCCCGATGTACGCGTTTCCGGTCTCCTACGAGCTCACCATCCTCCTGGCGGCGTTCGGCACCCTGTTCGGCATGTTCTTCTTCAACCGTCTGCCGATGCACTACCACCCGGTGATGAAGTCGGTCCAGTGGCCGCGCGCGACCGACGACCGCTTCTTCCTCGCGATCGATGCCGCCGACCCCAAATTCGACCTCGTCGGCACGCGCACCTTCCTCCGCGAGATCGGCGGCAGGGACATCGCCGTCCTGGAGCCCTGAACGATGCGCTACGCCTACTACATCCTCGCCGTCGTGGTGCTCGCCGTCGTCTCCCTCGCCGGCTTCCGCGGCTGCTCCTCGGAGCGGAACCCGATCGAGCTCTTCGACGACATGGTGCGCCAGCCCAAGTACAAGGCGCAGTCGCACTCCGCGTTCTTCGCCGACGGCCGCACCGATCGTCCCATACCGTCAAATACGGTCGCCCGCGGCGAACTGCAGGCCGACGACCACCGCCACCGCGGCAAGGCCGCCGACGGCTCCTTCGCCCGCGGCTTTCCCGCGGACCTGCCGGTGACGCACGAGCTCATGGCCCGCGGCCAGCAGCGCTACACGATCTATTGCGCGCCCTGCCACGGCGCCCTCGGCGACGGCCAGGGCATCACCAAACCCTATGGCATGACCGCCACGCCGACCTACCACGACGACCGCCTCCGCCAGATGCCGGAAGGCGAGCTCTTCAACACGATCACCAACGGCTTCAACACGATGATGCCCTACGGCGACAAACTGCCGCCGGACGACCGGTGGGCGGTGATCGCGTACCTGCGCGCCCTCCAGCGCGCGCAGAACGGCCGCGAGGTCGACGTGCCCGCCGCCGCCCGCACCCAACTCGGATCGCAATGAGCTCCTCCGCCGCCACCTTCTCCTCGGTTCCCGCCGCTCCGGCTCCGGCCGGCGCCACGCTACCGCTCGGCCTCGGCATCGCCGGACTGGTGGTCGCCGCCGCCGGGTTCTTCCTCGACACCCCCCAGGCCGCCGCCGCCGGCTGGCTCACGGCGCTTGTCTTCTGGACCGGCATCGCGCTGGGCATGCTCTTCCTGATCATGCTCGGCTACATCTTCGACGCCGGCTGGAGCATCGTGCTGCGCCGCCAGCTCGAGCACGGGGTGAGCGCCTTCAAGTGGCTTGCGCTGCTCTTCCTGCCGCTGGTGCTCCTCTCGTGGTTCTACCAACCCGATCTGCTCTGGCGCTGGATGAACCCCGGCTTCGACCTCGCGAGCGTCGGCGGCCACGGCACGGTTGCGACCGACGTTCTCTACGGCAAGAAGTCCGGCTTCCTGAGCATGGGGTTCTTCTCGCTGCGGGCCGTCGCCTATTTTGCGATCTGGATCGGCCTCGCCGCGGTCTTCCGCCGCAACTCCTTCGCCCAGGACGCCGATGGCGATCCGCGCTGGACGCTCTCGTCGCGGAAATGGGCCGCTGCAGGGCTCGCGCTCGCCGCCGTCTCTTCCACCTTCGCCGCGATCGACTGGGTGAAGAGCCTCGAATACCACTGGTTCTCCACCATGTACGGCGTCTGGTACTTCTCGCTGGGCATGCGGGGCGCGCTGTCGCTGCTCGCGGTGCTCTGCGTGGTCGGCCTTGCCCGCGGCACGTTCACCGGCGTGGTCAACCGCACCCACCTCTACGACGTGGGCAAGCTGATGTTGGCCTTCACGGTCTTCTGGGGCTACATCACGTTCTCGCAGTACTTCCTGATCTGGAACGCGAACGTTCCCGAGGAGACCTTCTGGTACAACCTCCGCGAGATCACGCACACCGGTGCGCCGAGCCAGTGGAAATACGTCGGCCTCGCGATCCTGTTCGGCTTCTTCCTCGTGCCGTTCCTCGTGCTGCTCTCGTACAAGGTCAAGGTCACGCCCGCGCTGCTGAAGGGCATCGCGTTGTGGAACCTGGCCTTCGCGCTCCTCGACGTCTGCTACAACGTGCTTCCGTTCCGCAAGGACGCCGCCGGCGACCCGCTGCCGTTCCTGAGCTCGCAACTGGTCTGGACGCTGGCCGCCGTCGTCGGCATGGGCGGCCTCTGCGTGTGGTCGTACCTGCGCAGTTTCCCGACCGCGAAGCTGATCCCGATCCGCGATCCTCGTATCCAGGAATCGCTGCAACACCGCGAATGACCCGCCGCTCCTCCGCCCAGCCCCCGCCCACCAGACCATGAGCACCGCCCCCGAGACTCCCGCGCCCAGCCGGCGCAACCTCGCCGTGACCGCCGGCGCAGTCGCCGCGTGTTTCCTGATCTTCCTCGGCGTGCTCGCCGTCGCCTACATCCCGCATTGGCGCGCGGGCGGCCTGCAGACCCTCTACACGCAGCAGGAGGCGACCCGCCTGGTGCAGGAGCGCAAACTCGAGGAGAGCGAGGCCTGGCGCTACACCCTGGAGGGCCGCCTCGGGCGGCTCGCCGAACTGCGCGGCAAGGAGCAGACCGCCGCCACGAGCTACGCCTGGGTCGACCAGAAGGCCGGGATCGTCCGCCTCCCGATCGAGCGCGCCATGGAATTGGTCGTCCGCGAACAGACCCCGCAACCCTGACCATGGGCGCCTCGACCTATCTCTTCGTGGTGCTGATCGCCGCCGCCATCATGGCCTCGGCGGTGTATGCGCTGAAATGGGCGATCCGAACCGGCCAGTTTCGCGACATCGAGAAGGGCGCGACCGAGATATTCGACGACGAGGAGCCGATCGGCCGGCCCACCGACTCCTTTCCCACCAAGCCCCGCCGGGGCGGGCGGCACTGATCCGGAGCCGTCGTCGCCGCCCACACTGATTTTCGCACCATGAGTTCACCAGCTACCAGTTCCACGGCGGTCGCCCCGGGCAGTCCGGCGAAGGCGGCCGAACGCGCGCTCCTGGGGGTGATCGACGCCTCCACGCGCGGTCCCGTCTTCCTGTTCCTCGTCACTGCGGTCCTGTGGCTGCTCGGCGGCACGGTCTTCGCCGTCGTCGCCTCGATCAAGCTCCACAACCCGCCGTTTCTCGCGCAGCAGGAGTGGCTGTCGTTCGGGGTGGTCCGCACGGCCCATCTGAACTCGATGATCTTCGGGTGGGCGACCAATGCGGCGTTTGCCGTGACCATCTGGCTGATGGCGCGCCTCTCGCGCACGGAGCTGCGGCATCTCGGCCTGCTTTACGTGGCGGGCGCGTTCTGGAACGCCGGCGTGGCCATCGGGATCTTCGGCATCCTCCGCGGCGACTCGACCAGCGTCGAGTGGCTCGAGATCCCGCCGTACGCGACGCCGATGCTGTTCGTCGCCTACGCGTTGATCGGGGTCTGGGGTGTCGTGAACTTCCGGTACCGGCAGCGTGGACACGTCTACGTGACGCAGTGGTACCTGCTCGCGGCCCTCTTCTGGTTCCCGTGGATCTACTCGGCTGCGCAGATCATGCTCATCTTCGTGCCCGCCCGCGGCACGGTGCAGAGCCTCGTCAACTGGTGGTTCGCGCACAACGTGCTCGGGCTCTGGTTCACCCCGATCGGGGTTGGGGCGATCTACTACTTCATCCCGAAGGTGATCGGCCGCCCCATCCACAGCTACTATCTCTCGATCCTCGGCTTTTGGTCGCTCGCCTTCTTCTACAACTGGGCCGGCGTCCACCACCTGATCGGTGGCCCGGTCCCGGCCTGGGCGATCTCGGCCGGCGTGGTCGCCAGCCTGTTGATGGTCATCCCCGTCGTCGTGATCGGCATCAACCACCACATGACGATGAAGGGCAGCTTCGGGCAGCTGCGCTCCAGCCCCACGCTGCGCTTCATGTTCTTCGGCGGTGTGAACTACACGCTCGTGAGCCTCGTCGGCTCGGCGATGTCGGTCCGTTCGTTCAACGAGATCGTGCACTTCACCCACTTCACGGTCGCGCACGCCCATCACGGTCTGTATTCATTCTTCACGATGGTGATGTTCGGCGCGATGTACTACATCATGCCGCGGCTCACCCTGCGCGAATGGCCCTCGGCCAGGCTGATCTCCGTGCACTTCTGGTTCACCGCGGTCGGCGTCACCCTCTACGTGGTCGGCCTGAGCCTCGGTGGCATCGTGCAGGGCTGGGAGATGATCGCGACCGTCAAGGGCGCCGACGGCGAGGTGGCGCTCAAGGTTCCGCTCTTCATGCAGATCGTGCAGAACACGGTCCCGTACCTTGTCTCCCGCAGCCTCGCGGGCGTGCTCATCGCGATCGGCCACATCGCCTTTGGCGTGAACTTCGGCTGGATGCTGCTGCGGCCGCGCGCCATCGGCGCCTCCGCCCCGACCCTCCTCCACACTCCCCCGGCAATGCCGCTGGAACACCGCGCATGAACAAGGGCCCACTCCTTTTTCTCGGCATCTTCCTCGCCGTCGCCCTCTCGTGGACCGGCATCGTGCTGGTCAACCAGATCCAGTACGGAAGCCTCACGCCGATGGTCGACAACGAGACCGGCACCGCCTTCCCGCAGGTGATGTCCGGCCAGGCCAAGCAGGGCCAGCTGGTGTACCAGTCGCTCGGCTGTGTCTATTGCCACAGCCAGCAGGTGCGCCGGCCGGGCTTCGGCGCCGACGACCTCCGCGGCTGGGGCGAGCGCCAGAGCGTCGCGCGCGACTACGTCCAGCAGGGACGGGTCTTCCTCGGCACGATGCGCACCGGACCCGACCTGATGAATGTCGGCGCGCGGCCGCTCAACGCCGAGTGGCACCTCAAGCACCTGCTCGACCCGCAGATCACCTCGCCGGGCTCGCTCATGCCGCCGTTCCCGTTCCTCTTCGAGACGCGCCAGATCGTGGGGCAGCCCTCGCCGAAGGCCCTCCAGGGCCTGCCGCCGGCGCACACCCCGCCGCCGGGCTACGAACTCGTGCCGACGCCCCGTGCGGAGGCGCTGGTCGCGTACCTGATGAGCTTGAAGCACGAATACGAGTACCCCGAGGCGAAGCCGGTCGCAGCCGCGGGAGGTGCGCAATGAGCACGCCCGACGACAAGGACCCGCGGGTGGACCAGCCCGGCGCCTCCGACGAGTCGCTGCAGGATGTGCACGGCGCGCTGTTGCGCGAGAAGCCCGAACCAGGGGAGGGCGCGGTGCCGATCCCGCTGTTGCTGCTCGGCCTCATCGGCGGCCTGGTGTTCTTCGCCGGCACCTATCTCGGACGCTACTCGGGCGGTTTCGATCCGCTCGTCTACAACGAGGAGGCCGCGGTCGGCGGCGCGGCAGCGGCGGCGGGGGCCACGGCCGCCCCGGACCCGATCGCCGTCGGCAAGCGGCTCTTCACGCAAAACTGCGCCACCTGCCACCAAGCCAACGGACAGGGCCTCGCGGGCGTGTATCCGCCGCTCGCGAACTCCGAGTGGGTGAACGGCAATCCCGAGGGCGTGGGTCGCATCCTGCTGCACGGCCTGAGCGGCCCGCTCGAAGTCCATGGCGCGACCTACAACGGCGCCATGCCGGCCTTCGGACCGCTCGGCTCCAACTGGAAGGACGACCGCATCGCGGCTGTCCTCACCTACATCCGACAGGAGTGGGGCAACAAGGCCGAGCCGGTCACCGCCGAGCAGATCGCGAAGATCCGCGCCGACACTTCCGGCCGCAACAACGCGTGGACGGCGGCGGAGCTGGAATCCTTCAGGTGATGGCCTCCGCCCGCGCACCGGCCGGTGCGCGGACGAACCCGTTCTCCGCCTGCTCCCCACGGTACCACCGCCGGAAGGCGAGGGCCATCATGAGCACCGCCACCGCCATGCCCGCGAGCTTCATGCCCGCGCCGGCGAGCAGCTGGTCGGCGGCGGGGTCGAGCGAGGCGACGATCCGCGGGGCGTATTCATAGGTCGGGTAGAGCACCTCCGGCGAGAAGACGAGCAACGCGAAGAGCGGGGTCACCCCGATCACCACGCCGAGCAGATAGAGGATCTGCAGCGGCGGGGCGAGCGGGGCGCCGCGTCGGGCGGGCGCGAGCAGCGGCCACCAGAAGAACAGCGCGGCGACGAAGAACGTGAGGTGCTCCCACACGTGCACGACCTTGTCCTGCAGCGCGCGTTCGTAGAGCGCCGGCACGTGCCATGCCGTGATCGTGACGGTGAACACGATCGCACACACCAGCGGCGGGCACCGCCACCGGCCGATGCCGCGGCCGAGCAGCCACGGCGGCGCGCCCAGCAGGAACAGCGCGGCGGCCGGATAGACGAGCAGCAGGTGCTGCAGCATGTGCGCGCTCAGCAGGAACCGCTCGCCGATCTGGTCGAGCGGGGAGCCGACCGCCAGGTAGAAGACGAGCAGCGATCCCTGGAACAGGACCACCTGGCGACCGGGGAACGCGGCCGGCCCGCCCAGCTTGCGCCGCAGCGGCCCCACCACGAGCGCATGCAGCCAGCCGAGCAGGATCAGCCCGCCCACCAAATACGGTTCGTTGTGCCAGTGGCGCCAGTCGATCATGGCCGGGCAGGAGTCGCGGCCGCCCCGCGTCAGGGCGAGGTCGCCGGCGGCGGGGCGGGGGTGGTGGGTGGCGCGGGCGGCTCCTCCTGCGAGGTGAGCGGGATGCTGTCGTTCATCGCGAAGAGTTGCACGAGGGAGAGGGCGGTGCCGCCGGCGAGCAGCAGCCCGATCAGGAACACCGCCGAGCACAGCCAGCGGTCCCAGCGGAGGTGCATGAAGACGAAGATCACATAGCCGAACTTCACCGCCGAGAGCACCACGAGCAGAGCCACCAGCAGCCAGTGGACCCACGGCAGCCAGATGGCGACGATCTCCGCGCCCGTGATGAACGAGAGCAGGATCGCGACGCTGATGAACACCTGGTACCGGCTCTGGTGCGGCGCGAGGAGGGGGGGATGCGTCGTTTCCATGGTCAGGGCTTGAGATATTCGAGCAGGTAGACGGCCGTGAAGATCACGATCCAGACCACGTCGACAAAGTGCCAGTACAGGCCGGCGCTCTCGACGTCGATCGCGTCCTGCGGCCGGAGCTTGCCCGCGGCGCTGTACAGGACGAGCGAACCGAGCCACACGACGCCGAGCAGCACGTGGATCCCGTGCGTGCCGGTGAGCGTGTAGAAGGTGGACCCGAGGATCGAGCTGCTCAGGGTGAGCCCCTTCGCGTGGACGAAATGGTGGAACTCGTAGACCTGGCAGCCGAGGAAGACCGCGCCGAAGAGGATCGTCGCGAGCAGCATTCCGCGGCAGCGCGCGAGCTGCGCGTGCTGGATCGCGTTCACCGCGAGCGCCATCGTGACCGACGACATCAGGAGGATGAACGTGGAGAACGACGTGAGCTCCAGGTCGAAGATCTCGCGCGGCGACGGCGTGCCCGGCATCGGGTGCAGGCGATAGATCAGGTGGGTCGAGATCAACGCGCCGAAGAACATGCAGTCGGAGGCGAGGAACGCCCACAGGAGGATCTTCTTGTTCGGCACGCCGGTCGCGGTCGTGGGATCGTGGTGGGCGAGAGCGGCGGGATCGGCGGTGGTGGCGGAGCTCATGGCGTGGTCGGGGGCTGGTGGCCGGTTTCCCGGCGAAAGGTGGGCGGGACGGGCGTCACGGGTTCTCCTCCGGCTTCACATGGTAGCCGCCGGGGCCCTCGAGCGCCCACAGGTAGATGCCGGCCAGCAGCAGGACCAGCCCCGCCACGGCCCCGGGGAGCGAGTGGTAGATGGTCCCGAAACCGCCGACGAGCAGCCCGAGCGAGGCGACGAGCGGGTACCACGACCGGTCGGGCAGGTGGACCCCGTGCGGATCGACGAAGGGCTTCGGCTCCGCGACGCGGGCCGGGTCGTGCTTCCGGCTCCACCAGTCGTCGCGCGCGCGCACCGCGGGGATGGCGGCGAAGTTGTAGGTGGGCGGCGGAGACGAGAGGCTCCACTCGAGCGTGCGGCCGTCCCAGGGGTCGCCGCCGACCTTCTGGCCGCGGAACCACGTGTAGACCATCGCGGCGAAGTAGATGGCGATGCCGATCCCGAGGATGGCGGCGCCGATCGAGGAGACGAGGTTGCCGGTGTTCCAGCCCATGTTGCCGTCGTAGGTGAAGGTGCGCCGCGGCATCCCGTTGAGCCCGAGGAAGTGCATCGGGAAAAACGTCGTGTTGAAGCCCACGAAGATCAGCCAGAAGGACACCCGGCCCCAGCGCTCGCTCACCTTGCGGCCGCACATCTTCGGCAGCCAGTAGTGGATGCCCGCCAGCAGCGCGAAGACCGAGCCGCCGATCAGCACGTAGTGGAAATGGGCCACCACGAAGTACGTGTCGTGCTGCTGGGTGTCGGCGGGGGCGGCGGCGTGCATGATGCCGGAGAAGCCGCCCATCATGAACATCCAGAGGAAGCCGAGCGCGAAGAGCATCGGTGTGCGCATCTGGAGGTGGCCGCGCCAGAGCGTGCCGATCCAGTTGAAGATCTTCACGCCGGTCGGCACGGCGATGGCCATCGTCGCGAGCGCAAATGCCGCGGTGGCAACCGTGCCCATGCCGGTGGTGAACATGTGGTGACTCCACACGCCGAACCCGAGCACGCCGATCAGCGCGCCGGAGAACACCACCAGCGGGTAGCCGAAGAGCGGCTTGCGGGCGAACGTCGGCAGGATCTCCGAGATGATCCCCATCGCCGGCAGGATGATGATGTACACCTCCGGATGCCCGAAGACCCAGAACAGATGGATCCAGAGGATCGGCAGCCCGCCGTTGGACACCTCGTAGAAGCTGGTGCCGAACTGGCGGTCCATCATCAGCTCCACGAGCGCGATCGTGATCGCCGGAAACGCGAGGATGATGAGAAACGAGGTGATCAGCGTCATCCACACGAAGACGGGCAGGCGCATCATCGTGAGGCCCGGGGCCCGGAGGTTGATGATCGTGGTGATGAAGTTGAGCGACGCCGCGATCGATGCCACGCCGAGCACCTGCAGGCCCATGATCCAGAAGTCGGTGCTGGCGTCGGGACTGTAGGTGCGCGAGGTGAGGTTCGCGTACCCGAACCAGCCGACGTCCGGTGCGCCCGCGGACACGAACCAGCTCGTGTTGAGGATGATCGCGCCGGCGAGGAACGTCCAGAAGCTGAAGGCGTTCAGCCGCGGGAACGCCACGTCGCGTGCGCCGATCATCAGCGGGACGAGGTAGTTGAAGAACGCCGACGAGAGCGGCATCACGGCGAGGAAGATCATCGTGGTGCCGTGCATCGTGAAGAGCTGGTTGTATTGCGCCGCGGTGAGCACGGTGCCGTTCGGCACGGCGAGCTGCGCGCGGATCAGCAGCGCCTCCACGCCGCCGACGAGGAAGAAGAACAGGGCGGCGATCCCGTAGAGGAGGCCGATGCGCTTGTGGTCGACGGTCGTGAGCCAGCTCACGAGGCCGTGCTCCGCGCGCGGGCGACGGAAAAGAAGGAACGGCTTCGCCGGTGAGGCGGTGCCGTGGGCGGGAGTGGTGGGCACGACGGACATGGGGCGCGGTTCAGTGGAGGCTGCGGAGGTAGGCGACGAGGGCGTCGGCCTCGTCGGGGGCGAGAGTCACACCGTTGTCCTCGTAACCTTGCGACATCAGGTTGCCGGGCTTGACGTGTTCCGGATGCATGATCCAGCGGCGGAGGTTGGCGTCGGTGTTGTCGACCAGCCCGGCGGCGAGCGTGGTGCGCGAGGCGAAGTGTGTGAGGTCCGGGCCGGTCACACCGCCGAAGTCGTGCCCGCGCACGGTGTGGCAGCCGGCGCAGGTCTTCTCGGTGAAGAGCCGGCGACCGCGGGCGGCGCGTTCGGCGTCGCCGGGCGCGGGTTGTTGCTGGCGGTGCCAGAAGGCGAGCAGATCGTCGTCGAACTCGCCGTAGGTCGTGCCGCCGTAGCCGGTGAGCTTCGCTCCGGTGGGCGTCGCCGGCCGGGCGGAGGCGGCGGCGCGGGTGAGCGCGTCCTCGGGCGGGGGCGTGCCCGCGGCCCGGATCTGGCGGGCGACCCAGGCCTCATACGCCGGGGGCTCGAGCGCGACCACGCGGAAACGCATCACCGCGTGCCCCTCCCCGCAGAACTCGGCGCACTGGCCGAAGTAATAGCCCGGCTCGTCGGCGCGCAGCCAGAGGTGGTTGCCGCGGTTCGGGATCATGTCGACCTTCCCCGCGAGCTTCGGGATCCAGAAGCTGTGCATCACGTCCGAGGTGCGGAGGTTGATGTGCACCGGGCGGCCGACCGGGATGACGAGCTCGTTGCCCGTCGCGAGCGGCGCCTGCGCGCCGTTGCCCAGCTCGGCGGAGACCGAGGGGTATTCGAAACGGAACCACCACTGCGCGCCCACGGCGTTGATCACGAGCGCGTCGTTCTTCTCGGCGGCGGGCACGGCGTAGGTGTACGCGATGCCGCGGAGCGTCGGCACGGCGATCACGACCAGACAGGCGATGGACGCCGCCACCAGGCCGAACTCCACGAGCGGGTTGCCGTGGCTCTGCGGCGGGGGTTCGGCGTGTTCGTCGGCCTTCGTGCGGGCGCGGAAGCGGATCGTCGCGTAGGCGAGCGCCAGGCCCACGACCACGAAGATCCCGAGCGTCACGTACCACGTGACGTTGAAGACCTCGAGCTGGGTGCGCGCCACGGGCCCTTTCGTGTCGAAGGTCGACTGCGGGCCGCTCAGGTTGCAGCCGGCGAGCAGCAGCGACGCGGCAATGGCGCCAAGCTGCTGCCGGCCGGGAAGGGGAAATCGCGCGAGGAGACGGGGCATGGGTGCGAGTGGTTCAACCGGCGGTCGACGGCCACCAGACGTGGAGGCAGAAGTAGACGAGGACGCCGGTTGCGGAGACGTAGAGCCAGACCGGGAACGTCCAGCGCGCCCACGCACGGTGCCGCTCGTAGCGCCCGCTGAGCGCGAGCCAGAAGGTGCGCGGCACGGCGCCGGCGATCGCCATCGCGAGGACCACGTGCGAGACGAGGAGCACGAGGTAGAGGGTTCGGAGCGACTCCGGACCGGCGAACGGCGTGTGCACCCCGCGCGTGAGGATCTTGTGCGCCACGTAGCCGACCAGAAACAGCCCCGAGGCGAACGCCGCGGCGAGCATGCATGCCCGATGCGCCACGCGACGGCCTGTCCGGATGCACACCAGCCCGGCGGCGATCAGGAGCGTGGCGCAGCCGTTGAGCACGGCGTTGATCGTGGGAATCTCGGCGGTGGTCACGGGGCGGCGAAGAGAAGGCGGTCGGCGACGAGCGCCCCGAGGAGGAGCGGCAGATGGAGAATGGAGACGAGGAAGAGCCGGCGCGCGGCGGCGGCGGTCTTCGCCGCCTGCACGAAACGCCACGCGACTTGGGTGAACCAGCCGCCGAGCGCGGCGGCCACCGCACCATAGGCCCAGGTGCAGAGTCCGAGGACCGCCGGCACGAGGCCCAGCGCGGCGAGGAGGAGTGTCGCCGTGAACGCATAGCCGGCCACGCGCCGCCCGCCGGGGTCGCGTACGGCGAGCATCGGGAAACCGGCCGCCGCATAGTCGTCGCGGCAGAGCCACGCGATCGCCATGAAGTGCGGGATCTGCCAGAGCAGCAGCACGCCGAAGAGGATCCAGCCCAGGGGTGCGATCGTCGCCTCGGCCGCGGTCCAGCCGATCAGCGGCGGAAACGCGCCGGCCACCGCGCCGATCTCGGTCGACCAGCGCGAAGTGCATTTCGCCGGGGTGTAGAGCGCGAGGTAGGTGACGATCGTGAGCGCGGCGCAGGCGGCCGCCGGGCCGTTCACCAGCGCGAACAGCAGGGCGAGCCCCAGGAAACACAGACCCGCGCCGAGCACGAACGCCGCGCCGGTCGGAAGCCGGCCGGCGGGCAACGGCCGCTCGCGGGTGCGGCGCATGCGGGCGTCGGTCTCTGTCTCCAAAAACTGGTTTAGAGCTGCGGCGCCGCCGGCGCAGCAGGTCGTGCCGGCCGCCAGCGCCAGCAGCGGCCGCGCCGCCAGCTCCGGCCGCGCGGCGAAATAGCCCGCCAGCGCCGTCAGCACCGACATCAGGCTCAACCCCGGCTTCGTGAGTTCGAGGTGGTCGCGCCACGCGGCGACCGGCAGGGCGGTCCGGGGCAGGGGAGTGACGATGGTTTGGGGCGTGGTCATGGGGCTGGCGCAGCGGCCGGCTGCCGCTCCCGGAGCACCGGGCGGCGGGCGGGGTGACATTCGATGCGCGCGCGGTGCGCGACCAGGGTGAGCAGGAAGACGGTCGCGAGGAGCAGCGCGCCCACCAGCACATGGGCGGTGGTGACCTGCGGGTTGCGGAGGGTGAGCACCGACGCGGCGCCGAGGCCGACCTGGACCGCGAGCAGCGCGACCGCGAGCGACCCGAGCCGCCGCATGCCGCGGCCGGCCGCCGGATCGGCGCGGAGCTGCGTCACGAAGAACGGGAGGGCGAACACGAGCACCAGCGCAAGGACCCGATGGGTGAAATGGATTCCGACCCGGAAGTCCCAGTCCGCCGGCAGCAGCCCGCCGGAGGGGCTGCTCCACGGAAAACTCGGGATCGCGAGTCCGGCGAAGCTGTGGCGCATCACCGCCGCCACCGCGAGCTGGCCGAGCAGCAGGGCGCAGCACGCGATCCCCCAGTGGCGGGTCCGGCGGGCGTAGTCCGCGGGCGGCGTCGCGGCCCAGCGGCGCGAGAGCCCCGCGGCGAGCGCGAGCACCGCGCACACGAACACCTGCGCGAGGCAGGCGTGGGCCATCGCGAAGAGCCGCCCCAAGGTCGTCTCGAGCCCGACGAGCGCGTGGCGCTCGAGCAGCACGCGCAGCCCGCCGACGAGCGCCTGTGCCAGCACAAGCGCGAACGTCGCGGCGGCGAGGCGGCGCACCCACCGGCGCGGCTCCACCCGCAGAGTCCATATCATCAATACGAGCGAGATGCCGCCCATCGCGGCCGCGCTGAGCCGGTGCGAGTGCTCGGCGAACATGGCGAGGTCGGTGAGCCAGCCGGCCGGATTGAGCGATCCGTTCGAGAGCGGCCAGTCGGGGAACGCCATCCCCGCCCCGATGCTGGTGGTGAAGGCACCAAGCGAAACGAGCACGAAGACCCAGAGCGCACCGAGGGCGGCGGCGTGGGCCAGCGCGTGGGGATGGACGCGGGCGGACGATGAGTTGGGCATGGGTAGATGCCGCGGTTGGCGTCACGCAACGGAAGCCGCCCTTTTCGGCAACCGCTTTGACAAGCTATCCTTTTTGCTTCTCTCGCACGGCACCCGATGACGCTTCACCTGATGGCCCGCCCCGCCGTGCTCGGTTGTGTGCTCGTGCTCCTGCTCGGGGGCCTCGCCGGCTGCGATCGGCGCGAGGCCGCCGCCGCCGCGGATGCGGATGGCGCCCGTCGCTACCCGCTCACCGGTGTCGTCGTGGCGGTCGATGCGCCGCGCCGGCTGCTGCGCGTGCATCACGACGAGATCCCCGGTCTGATGCCCGCGATGACGATGGAGTTCGCGGTGCGCGAGGGCGACCTCGCGGCCGCGCAGGAGGGGCGGCGTATCCGGGCCACACTCGTGCGGCGCGCGGCGGAGTTTACTTTGGAGAACGTCTGGCCCGACGATGTCGACACCACGCGCGCGCTCGGCGCGGGCGCGGCGGCCCTGAAGCAGGACACGGTGATCCGCGGCGCCAAGGCGTATCGGGAGGTGGGCGAGCCCGCGCCCGGCTTCGTGTTGCTCGACCAGGACGGCCGCGTGGTGGGAATCGAGCGCCTGCGCGGCCGACAGGTCGTGTTGAACTTCATCTACACCCGCTGTCCGATCGCCACGATGTGCCCGGCGGCGACCGCGCGCATGGTGGCCCTGCAGTGCGCCGCCCGCGAGGCCGGCGTGCGCAACTTCGAACTCGTCTCGATCACGCTCGACCCGGCGCACGACACCCCGGGCGTGCTGCGCGATTATGCGGCGGCGAACGGAATCGACACGGCGAACTTCTCCCTGCTCACCGGTCCCGAGGGGGCGATCCGTGACCTGCTGACCCAGCTGGGCGTGCTGGTCGAGGGCAAGCCCGACGAGCGGGCGCTGCTCAAGCACACCCTCTCCACCATCCTGATCGACGCCGACGGCCGCATCGCGTGGCGGGAGGACGGCAGCACCTGGCGGCCGGAGACGTTTCTCGCCCGGCTCGGTGAATCCGAGAAACAATGACACGGCCGCGCTCCACGCCCCGCCACCACCATGCCACCGCGTCGCGGGATGGGCCGCCGCGTGCGGCGCCGACCGGGGCGGCGCGGCTCGGCCGGCGGCAGTGGTGGCAGATCGCGGCGATCACGGCGGCGGCGCTGGCGTTGTTCTGGCTGGTGCGGCGACTGCCCACCGGCACCGCCCTCGGCCACCTGGACTTCCGGACCGCGGGCGGCTCCGGCTTCGAGTTCTGCGACCCGGCGAATCCGCAGTTCCTCCCGGTGGTCGATGTGCCGTCGCCGGTGCGGATGTCGTTGGCGCCGGCCGTGGCGACGCCGGGCCGCGAGCAACGCTTCGTGCTCACCCTCCGGACGGCGAACGACAAGCCGATCGGCGACGGCGACCTCGCCGTCGCCCACACGCGGAAACTGCACCTGCTGGTCGTGGATTCGACCCTCGGCGAGTACCACCATCTCCATCCCGAGCCGGGCGAGCGCGCCGGCGAGTGGCGCTTCGTGTTCACGCCGCGCCGCGGCGGCTCGTATCGGGTATTTGCAGATTTCGTGCCGTTGGCCACGGGCCGGGGCTTGTACGCGGCCGCGACGTTGGACTCGCCCGGTGCGAACGGGGCTCCCGCGCGCCGGGAGTCGCGGCGCTACGAGCGGGAGGGATTGCGTTTCGCGCTCGCCACGACCAATCCGCGGATCCGGGCGCGCGAGACGACGGAGCTGCGCCTCACGCTCGAGGCGGCGGATGGCGGCGCGGTGGTGCTCTCGCCGGTGATGGGCGCCTTTGCCCATCTGGTCGCGTTCGACGAGGAGCGTCGGGGGTTCGCCCACTTGCACCCGGACGACCCGGATCTCGCGGGACCACCGGATGTGCGCCGACCCGAGCTCGGCTTCAAGGTGACCTGGCCCGAACCCGGGTTCTATGTCGTGTGGTCGCAGGTGAACGTGGCGGGCGAGGACGTGTTCGCTCCGTTCACCCTGCGGGTGGAATGAGGCCGCTGTCCGGCTCTTCTCGCGGGAGCGTCACTCCTCGGGAAAGTCCACGCCGTGCTGCCGCAGTTGCTCGCGGTGGGGCGAGCCGTCGGCGAAGACTCCGCGCGCGGACAGGACCTGAAAATCCTTGCACACCGTTGCGAGCGTCTGGTTCCGCGCGCCATCGATCGGGTCGACGAACTCGTACCAGGGTACCGCGAGAAGTCCTGCGTGGCGGATCGCGCGGACGGTCTGTCCCACGGCGTAGCCGTCGGCGGCGTCTTCCCGGAGTTGCACCAACGCGAAGTTCCGAAGTCCGACCGGCACCGTGAACGCCGCATAGTGCCGGACAAACGGAACCCGCATGTCGCGGCGCTGCATCTCGAGGGTGAAGAGATCGGTCAGCTCGAGCGCGACCGGCGTGGCCGGAGCCCGGTCGAGCCGCACGTTCAGGAACAGCAGTGTCACGCCGGAGGCGAGCAGACCGGCGGCGGAGGCCGCGCAAAGGAGAAACCGGGCAAAGGGGTCCGCGCGGCCGCCCTTGGACAGAAGAAACGCGCCGGCCGTCGTGGCGGTGGTGAGCAGCAACAGCGCGCCGCCGAGCGCGAGCAGAGTGTCCCGGTCGGCGCTCCAGATGCTGAGCTGGATGCCCGCGGCGTCGAACCAGGCGCCACCGGCCCCGGCCACGAGGGCGAGGGCCAGCGTTGTGAGGGCCAACGTCGTGCGGGTGGACTGTTGGGGATTCCGGTCGAAGGCGCCCATGGTGGAGATTGTGGCTGGTGGCAGCGGGAGGTCGGGAGAGGTCGGTATCGGCAGCGGGCGACACCCCGTGGCGGCGACGGCGTCGGATGTAGGGACGATTGGAGACGAGTCCCGGACTGAAGGTCAATGAGTCGGGTCGGCAACCGCCGGACGTGGCCGCGGCGCGCCGCACCGAAGGACAGGCAGTCGGGGCCGGTAGGCGACCCGGACCGGCTGGAGGCTGCTGCTACTTGGCGGACTGCGCCGTCACCAGTGCGACGACCTGCCGCTCGAGTTCGGCCAGGCGCGCTTCGAGGGAGGCGAGGCGTGCGTCCTTCGCGTCGGACTGCTTCTTGAGTTCCTGGATCGCGGCCAGCGCGACGCCGTCCGCGTCGACGGAGGCGATCCCGGTGTCGGTCGCGCCGAGGGCGAAGGCCGCGAAGAAGTCCTGGGACATCGGCCCGAGGTGGGTGGCGTCCTCACCCTGGTACTTCCAGGTGTAGATCGGCAGTTCGCCGACCAGCGTCAGGATTGCCTTGGTATCCGAGAGAAGGATATCGGTTTTGCGGCTGCGGTCCGAACCCTGGGTGAGGGTGCCCCTGATCGTCGCATTGCCATTCTTGAAGACGACGAAGGCGTCGGAGCGGGCGCTGGCCGACTGGCCGTTCCCGACGACGAACAACCGGTCCGCGGCGTTCCAGGCGGTGGCCGAGCTCGGCGTCACATCGACGTTGTACGTGCCCGCCGCGGTCTCGCCGAAGGAACGCGCCACGGTGCCGTGCCCGAATGCGGCGGCCGAGCGGCCGGACGCGATGGTCTGGATGCCCGCTGCCGTGGCACCGAGGCCCGTCGCCTGGCTGGAGTTGCCGAGGGCGGTGGCACCGTGTCCGCTGGCGGTGGTGCGATAGCCCAGCGCCGTGGCTCCGAAGCCGCCCGCGTTGGAGTACACGCCGCTGGCGAGCGACGACGCCCCGGCGGCGACCGTGTTGCTGCCGAATGCGACCGCGCCGTCGCCGCTGGCGACAGTCTGGTAACCTTGGGCGAAGGAGACGGCACCGCTGGCTTTCGCGTCGTAGCCCAGGGCGAACGCGAGATCGCCTTCGGCCACCGTTTCGACGCCGGCCGCAAACGAGAAGGTTCCGCTCGCGGTGGTGTTGTAGCCGAACGCGGTCGAGAACACGCCGAGGTTGGCCTGATCCCATTGCGTGCCGTCGACCGTGCCGGCACGGAAGACCGAATACCCGGGGATGAATTGCATCCGCGTGCCCGCGCCGACCCCGAGCGAGACGGTGGTCGTGCCGCCGAACGGCTGTCCGGTCTCCAGGTCGGGCCCGTTGCCGCGCACGGTGATGCCGTCTCCGCTGGTGAAGGTGTTGTGGTAGTCGAGGACCGCGTACCGGGGTGCGGTGGTCTGGGCTTGGAGGCCGGGAACGGCCAGGGCGGCCGTCGCTACGGCCAGGAACGCGAGGTTTCTTGGATGTGTCATGGTGGTTTGCTGGGTGGCGCGGCCGAGCGGAATTGCCGGCCGCGGGCTTGGTCGTCGCCCCGCCACCACGCGCCGGGCACCGGACGATGCCGGGGTGTGCTTGGGAACCAACGACCAGCCGGCCGAAGTTGGTTGGCGCCACACCGTGGAGCAATGGCGGACCCGTTCCAATCCGGCGCGTTGTATGTACAGTCCTCATGCAATGCCGCGGGGTGGCGGAGCCGGACCATCGCGGCGGGGGAGGCCGGCCGCTCCCGCGCCTCCATGCGGCGCCGCCTGGCAACACCACCGCTCAGGGCTTCGGAAGGGGCGGCACCTGCCGCGGGTGCACGGCGACGCGGTAGAAGAGGCGGGACCCGGCGGCGGGAACGGGCGTTCGGGCGATGCACGTGCCGCTGGTCGATGCGAGGTCGGTGCAGCCGGGCACCGGGCTCCAGTTGGCGGCGAGATCGGTCGTCGACTCGAGGTCGTAGTATTTCTCCGGCCGGGTTGTGAAGGTGATCTCGGGGGTCGTGCCGGCGAGGGTGCAGCGAGTGATGCGGAACACGCTGGCGCCGTCGGCCGGGTCCGTGTCGGCGAGGAACTCGTCGCGGTTGCTCGCGCTGTCGCCGTCGTCGTCGCGCGGGGCGTCGGCGGGATCATGCGGCGCGAGCCCGTGCGCGCGTTCCCAGGTGTCGGGCATCCCGTCGGCGTCGTTGTCGTATCCGGTGAATGAAAACGAGCGCACGACCACCTCCACCGGTTCGTCCCGGGCGGGCCGGGCGAACTCGGCGCCGGCTCCTTTGCACAGCCAGAGGTCGATGTCGACGTGCTCGTCGCGGCTCTCCGGCACGGCGGGCTCGCGGCCGGCCGGCACGTCGGCGGGGTAGGTCCACTCGAGCACCGTGGCGCCGTCGGTCGCGCCGAAGGCGACGCGTCTCGGGTCGATCGCCCATGCCGCGGCGGGATCGGGCTGCCACGTGAACCATTGCTCGAGTTCGGTGGCGGCGCTCGGCAGCGCGAGGCGCCGGAGGTTGCCGGAGGCACCGGAGGGCTGGACGACGAACTGGGCGTTGGTGGGGCGCGCCGGGTCGCCCCAGCGAGCCCACTCGATGTCCATCTCGCGGTTGCGCGGATCGAGCGTGCCGTCGGACCAGGTGAAGAATCCGAAGATGGCGTTGGGGTCGAGGGCGTCGCAGGAGGTCGCGGTGCGGAGCGTGTACCGGCCGTAGCCAAGCGTGCGGTAGGTGACGATCTCCGCGCAGGCCCAGCTGTAGCCCTTCGCCGTGAGGTTGGGGTCCTCCGTGCGCGTGATCCGCAGGTGGAGGTTGCCCTCCGCGTCGACGAACACGTTCTCAGCGGAGTGCGAGTAGGCGTTGGGACCGGGGTTGCCGGTGGCGTACTTCACCCACCAGTCGAGCCCTGCCCAGCGGAGGTTGCGTCGTTCCGGGTTCAGGCAGACGGCCTCGGCCGAGGCCAGCGCGGCTTCGGTGATGGTGTCCGGGATCCACTCGGCGCCATCGACCGGGCCGGGGACGAAGGAGGTCGGCACGGCCAACACGCTGAGGTTGGTGAGCGGACTTGTGGTCGGAGGCAGGGGAATGGTGGTGCTCCAGGCACCGTCGCCCGCGAGCGCCACCGCGGGCTGGCCGCCCTCCGGAGCGGCGTACCACCGGCCCCCGCGGCAGGCGTACACAAGCAGCCGGGTCGCGGTTGTATCGAGACCATGGGTGCGACCCGCCAGCCGCGTGCTTCGGACGGGGGTGTAGGCCGGCACCGCCTCGCACGCCACGCTCTTCGCCGCGCCATGCGCTGCCGGCGGGCGGGCGGTGGCGAGAGCGACGATCACGAGTGCCAGGAGCGGGGCGAGGCGAGCAGCCATGGCCGCGAGCTTGCCGGGCGCGAGGCGGACGGGGAAACCACGGATTCGCGGGGGCGGCTTCTTCACGGGGATTTTCCCGGGCGCTCGGGCCACGGCGCCCTGCGGGATCCGGAGGCGCGCCGTGGTCGCGGCCCTCTCGGGGCGGCCCGCGGGCGGGTTGGCCGGCCACGAAACGGGATCCCGGCGTTGCAGGGGCGCACGCCGCTGCCTCATGGTGGAGGGATGGCTTCCGCCCAGTTGATTCTGCAGTCGGTCGAGTTCGCGCATCCGGGGATGACCGCGCCGCTGTTCGCCGGTGTGACCGTGCAGTTCCCTCCGGGCTGGACGGGCATTGTCGGGCCGAACGGCGCCGGCAAGACCACGCTGCTCAAGGTCGCCACGGGCGAACTGGCGCCGCAGAGCGGCACCGTGCAGCGCCAGGGCCTCGCGTTGTATGTCGCCCAACGCACCGACGAGCCGCCGGAGTTCTTCGAGGACTTCGTCTGGGCGCCGGATGCCGCGGTGCTCAAGGCGCGGTTGCGCGTGGGCGAGGAGTGGCCGGAGCGCTGGGCGACGTTGAGCCACGGTGAGCGCAAACGCGCGCAGATCGCTGTGGCCCTCTGGCGCGAGCCGGCGGTGCTCGCGCTCGACGAGCCGAGCAACCACATCGACGCCGACGCGCGTCGGCTCCTGTGGCGGGCGCTCGAGGATTTCGGCGGTGTCGGTCTGCTGGTGAGCCACGACCGCGCGCTGCTGGACGGGCTCTGCTCGCAGTGTCTGTTGCTCGACCCACCTGAAGCGGTGTTGCGCCCGGGTGGTGTCACCGCGGCGATGGAGCAGCAGGAGCTGGAGGAACAGTCTGCGCGCAGCGCCAACGACGCCTTGCGCCGCACCGCCAGCCGCCTCCAGGCGGAGGCGCAGCGCCGGCGGGTGGTCGCGGACCAGAAGGCCTCGGCGGCGCGCGGCTCCAAGCAGAAGAAGATCCCGGCCAACGACCACGACGGTCGCGCGATGCGCAATCTCGCCAAGCTCACCGGCAAGGACGCCTATGCCGGCAAGATGGTCGCGCAGATGAACCAGCGGGCGAGCAAGGTGGCGGCGCAGCGTGCCGAGATCGCGGTCAAGAAGCGCTACGAGACCGGAATATGGGTGGACGGCGCGTCGTTCATGCCGCGCGATTTCCTGCTGCGCCTGCCGGCCGGCAAGCTTCCGCTCGGCGCGGGACGGGCGCTGCACTTCCCCGATCTGGCGATCGGTGGCACCAGCCGCATCGCGCTGAAAGGTGCCAACGGTCTGGGCAAGAGTACGCTCGTCCGCCATCTGCTCGCGCAGCTGCAACTGCCGCCGGAGAAACTGGTCACGGTACCGCAGGAGATCACGGCGGAGGAGTCGCGAGTGTTGTTGGAGGCGATCAAACGTCTGCCGGACGCGGAGTGCGGCCGGGTCATGACGACGGTCAGTCGCCTCGGCTCGCGGCCGGCGCGGTTGCTGGAGAGCGCGCTGCCGAGCCCGGGCGAGGTGCGCAAACTCCTCCTCGCGCTCGGCATCGTCCGCGGCCCGCATCTGATCGTGATGGATGAGCCCACCAACCACATGGACTTGCCCGGCATCCTCTGCCTCGAGCAGGCGTTGGCGGACTGCCCCTGTGCGATGCTGCTGGTGAGCCACGACGAGGACTTCCTCGCCAGGATCACCGAGACCGACTGGCTGCTCACCCGGGACGCCGCCGGCGACACGCGGTTGGAGATCAGGGCCGCGCGGTGACGGTCGCGTGTGTGGGGTGGGCGGCTGCACCCGGGACGCGGTCTCCGGCTGCGGGTCTCAGAAGCCCGGGTCGTGTTCCCCAGCGACGGTGCCCGCCGCGCGAGCGGTCGCGGGCGGGTGTCGTGTTTTGATCTTCAGGTGCGTCGCCCGGCCGGATACCAGTTGCTGGCCGGAGCCCTGTCGACTCCGGCCACCGCCCTTTCCTTCGTTCACCATGACCCATCCTCTGATCTGCAGAATGCCCCTTCTCCTGATTGCTCTGGCCGCGCTGTCGTGCGGCTGCGTAACGGGCCGGTCCGAAGCGGCCAAGCCCGCACCGCGGCCGTCGGGCTGGTTCACGGCCGCGGAGGTCGCGCCCAGCACCTGGTGTATCGACGATCATGGGATCGCGAACATCTACCTCGTGATCGGCGCCGAGCGGGCGCTCCTGGTCGACACCGGAGCCGGCGCGGCGGACCTGCGCGGTTACGCGCAGTCGCTCACCTCACTGCCGCTCTCCGTGATCAACACCCACGGCCATCCCGATCATGTCGGTGCGAACTTCCAGTTCGGCGCGATCATGGCCCACGCCGCGGACTTCGCGGCGATCCGTAAAATGGCGACACCGGAAGAGCTGCGGGCCCATGCGGACATGCTTGGCGGCGCGGTGGTGCCCGAGGCGGATCGCTACACCGGCCCCGTGCAGTCCCTGACGCTGGCCGCCGTGAAGGATGGCGATAGGATCGACTTGGGCGGGCGCACCCTCGAAGTCATCGAGGCCCCGGGACACACGCCCGGCGAGATCGTGCTGCTCGACCGCGGCAACAAGCTGCTCTTCGGAGGCGACAACTCGAACACGCTGGTCTGGCTTTTTCTCCCCACCTCCCTGCCGCTCGAGACCTATCTGCAGTCCTTGGAGAAGGTGCACACGCGGGCGGGCGAGTTCGACCTGCTGCTCCCGGGCCACGGCGGTCCGATCGACAGCGCTTTCGTCGGCGAGCAGATTGCCTGCGTCAAAGGCATCCTGTCGGGGACCGCCGCGAGCGAGGTCTACAAGACGTTCATGGGCGACGCCCGACTGTCGCGCCACAAGCGGGCCGCTGTCGCCTTTGACCCGAACAATCTGAAAGCCGCGAAGTAGGGGCCGCCGCGCTCCACCCCGAGCCGCACCGATGGGAAAGGCCGGCGCGATCGGGGCAACCATTTGAAGGGGGCGGCCCGGAGGGCGGAGGTCGTGGTGCCGAAGCGGCCAATCGGGCCGAGTGGCGATCGGACCGCCGCGGGCACGGTGCGCCCAGCGGAGTGAAGCTGGCGTTCTCAGCGCGCTCGGTGGTCGTTGTATCTGGTGTGTGAACGCGTTTTTGTCGGGAACTGTCGAACGGGCGGTGCGGTCCGCCGTCGGCCCGCGGCCGCGCCGGGTGGGGTGCGCACCGGTGGATGGCGCCTTCAGTTCTACTGCGAGCACGGAGTGTCTGTTGAGCTCCGGCGCCGCGTTTCCACCATCCGCGCCGCATGCATTCCCCTATGCGTTTCTGCTTCCTCTTGGCCTTCACCTCCTGCTCCAGCCTGCTCGGCGCCGACGTCGCCGTGAAGGTGAACGAAAAGAACTACCTCGATGACCAGGGTTTCAGCGTGTTCCTGTACGACAGCACGTACCACCCGGTCTTCGTCGACCAGAAGAACACGGCGATGGAGATGATTCTCCACGGCCGTCGGATCGCCACCAACGGCGACGTGCGGCTGATGCCCACCCCCGAGCAGTGGGACCTGGTGGCGACCCTCAACCACCGCCAGGCCGACAAGGCGAACAACCGGCTCACCGCGGACCTCGCGTTCCCGTCCTTCGATCTCAGCTATACCCTTGAGGTGGCCGCCGAGCCCGGCGGGGTGCGAGTCAGCATCAACCTCGACCAACCGCTTCCCGAGAAACTGGTCGGTCGGGCGGGCTTCAACCTGGAGTTCCTGCCCTCGATCTACATGGGCAAGGCCTACCTCGTGGACGGCGCCAAGGCGGGCCTCTTCCCGCGCACACCCGAGGATCCGATGATCAAGGTTCTGCCTCTGGCCGATGAGCCGAAGAAGGCGTACTACCTCGAGGACTGGGACAAGGCCAAGGGCTACACCCAGCCGCTGCCGTTCGCCTCGGGCAAGACCATCACGCTCGGCGTCGACGACCCGCAGGCCCGCCTCAGCGTCACCTCGGACACTGCGGACCTCCTGCTGTTCGACGGCCGCAGCCGCGCGCAGAACGGCTGGTTCGTGCTGCGCTCCCTGATCCCCGCGGGCAAGACCACCGGCGCGATCGTGTGGCATATCCGCCCCGATGTGATCAAAAACTGGACGCGCCCGCCGATGATCGCGCACAGCCAGGTCGGCTACGCCCCGGGCTTCGCCAAGGTCGCCGTGCTCGAACTCGATCCGCAATTCAGCGGCCCGCAGACGGCCCAGGTGCTCCGCCTCGGGGAGGACGGCTCGTACACGCAGGCGTTCGAAGGTCCGATCACGCCGGCGACGCCGTGGCTGCGCTACGTCTATTCCAAATTCGACTTCAGCGCGGTCCGCGAACCCGGTCTCTACGTGATCGAGTACGCCGGCCAGCGCACGGCCGCCTTCCCGATCGCCCACGACGTCTACGCCGGCAGTTGGAAACCCAGCCTGAGCCACCACATTGCGATCCAGATGGACCACGTCTCCGTCCGCGAGGGCTACCGCGTGTGGCACGGCGCCTCCCATCTGGACGACGCCATTCTCGCGCCCGTTGTCGGCGAGCAGTTCGACGGCTGGAACCAGGCCACCGCCACCGATGGCAAGTACAAGGGCGGCGATCGCATCCCCGGAATGAACGTCGGCGGCTGGTACGATGCCGGCGACTTCGACCTCGAGGAGCCCGCGCAGTTGAATGTCATCCAGAGCCTCGCGCTCGCGTATCGCGAATTCGGTCTCCAGCACGACCAACTTTCGGTCGATGAAACCGCGCGCGCGGTCGAGCTGCACCGGCCCGACGGCATCCCGGACGCCGTGCAGCAGGTCAAACACGGCGCCTCCTACATCCTGGCGCAGTTCCGCGCCTTCGGACATTCGATCCGCGGCACGCACGAGCCGGATCTGCGTCAGTATACACATTTGGGTGACGGAGCGACGAAGACCGACGGCCGCATCTACGCCCCGAACCTCGGACCCGACGAGGTGAAGGGCGATTTCTCGGGCCGGCCCGACGACCGCTGGATCTTCTCCACCACCAACCCGTTCTTCCAATGGCAGGCCGTCGCCGCGCTCGCGGCCGCGGCCGACACGCTCAAGGGGTGGGACGACGCCATGGCAAAGGAATGCCTCGAGACGGCGATCCGGACCTGGAACGACGAGAAGGCCAATCCGACGCCGTTCCCCAAGGGCTCACATTTCGGCGGCGATCCGGAGGGGGCGCCCGCCGCTGGCGTGCTGGCCGCCTCCCAGGGGGTGGTTTCCGGAGCCCAGCCGATCCCGGCCCAATCGGCCGCGGCGCCCGCACCAGCGACTCCGCCGCCCCCCTCGCGGTGGGCCCGCATGCGCGTGGGGCTGGACTGGGCGGCGGCAGTGGAGCTAACCATCGCCACCCGGGGCGCCGAACCCTACCGGTCCCGCCTGAAGGAGCTGCTCCCGCAGATGATCGACGGCGAGCAGTTGGAGTTCCGCGGATGGATGGCCGTACGCGCGCTGCCTTACCTCGACGCAGGCGACCAGGCCCGGTTGCGCGAAGCGGTGAAGAGCTACATGGCGGGCGTGGACAAGGAATTGGACGCCACCCCGTTCGGCGTGCCCCCGAGCCTGCGCACCTGGGGTGGCTCGGGCGAGGTGGTCGAGATGGCGACGCGGATGTATTTCCTGCACAAGGCGTACCCGGATCTGGTGAGTCCCGAATATACGCTGCGCGCCGTGAACTACATCCTCGGCACGCATCCGGTGAACAACACCTCGTACGTGGCGGGAGTCGGCACGGTCTCGAAGGCGAGGACCTACAGCTTCAACCGCGGCGACGGCGCCTACATCCCCGGTGCAGTGGTTCCTGGATACATCGTCATCAAGCCGGACTTCCCGGAGAGCCTCGACGACTTCGGGTTCCTCTGGTTCGAGCACGAGGCCGTCGTGGCCGGGTCGGCCAGCTGGGTGGTGGCGGGCAACGCGGCCGACGCCATCGTCAAGGCGGCGCAACCGTAGCGAGGCCGTCGTCCAGTCGTCCCGGCGAGATCCGGCGGGACGACCAGGTTCTCCTGTGCTCCCGCCGCGGTCTGGGCGAACGGTGCTCGTTCAGGTGCGAACCGGTGCCTGCTCCCCTGCGGGCACAGCCGTTGCACACCACGAGGCGACCATTGGCCGCGCGGCTCGACCGCTGATTGGGAACGCATGGCCGCGGCCGGCGCGGGTGTATTCAGTCCCTCCGGCAACCCTCCCGATCCATGCGGCGACCAAACCTGTTCAAGTGGCTGAGCCTCCCCACCGGACTCCTGTACCTGTGGCTCTTTTACCAGCTTCTCTTCACCCCGGCCCAGATGCTGCAGAGCTTCGGCGTTGGGGTCGACCCGCATGCCGTGTTCCTCGCGCAGCGGATCTCGGTCCTGATGTTGGGATTCGGGGTCCTGCTGCTGTTCTCGCTCGCACTGCCGCCATCGAAGGCCCGCGCGGTCATCGCCGTGGCGGTCGCCGTGAACATGGCGGGGTTTGCCCTCAACAGCTTCTGGGGTGCCACGCAGGGTGTGCTGACCGGCGGCGCCATCCCCGTGATCGGCAGCATCGAGGCCTTCATCGCCATCGGCTACGGATTCTTCGCTGCGAGTGATCTCCGGAAGGCGTGAGAGTCCGTCGGCGCGCGGCGGCTGGCGGTGAAGGTCCGGCGGCTCCGTCGAGGCACGCAGGCTCGGAAGATGGCGGATGACCGATGGAGGCTGACCGCGGCGCGACAGCAGGGAACGACCGGGTGGAAGGGGCGGAACGCGGAGAACGAGTTCGCACGAGGACCCGCGGAGGCCGGGATCCGCCGCTGTGGCCGAATGCTCGACGGCGCTGTTCGCGGATTGCCTCGGGAGGGTCGGGCGGCACCGATGGCGGCGTGCAGACCTTGCTTCTTCTCGTTGGCGGCCTCGCGCTCCTCGTGCTCGGTGGCGAGTTGCTGGTCCGCGGCTCCGTCAGTCTCGCGCGCCGGCTGGGCGTGTCGCCTCTGGTGATCGGCCTGACGCTGGTCGGCTTCGGCACCTCCACGCCGGAGCTGGTGACCTCCGTGCAGGCGTCGCTGAGCGGTTCGCCCGGCATCGCGGTGGGCAACATCGTCGGGTCCAACATCGCCAACCTCCTCTTGATCCTCGGACTTTCCGCGTCGATCGCGCCGATCAAGGTGGCGTCGGGCGCGCTGCGCCGGGACGGCCTCGTCATGTTCGCGGTGGCCGTCCTTTTTGCCGTGATCGCGTGGCTCGCGCCGCTCGGACGTGGGGTGGGCGTGGTGTTCGTGGTCGCGTTGGCCGTCTATGTCATCAGCGCGTGGCGACAGGAGAAGGCGGGCGCCGCCGCGGGGCACACGGCAGCCTACGACAAGGCCGAGGCCGCCGAGGAGGTCGACGCCGCGCTGCGGCCGGAAGCTCCGTCGAAAGGCGCGTTGGTGCCGGCGGTCGGGTTGACCGTGCTCGGGTTGCTGCTGGTGGTGCTCGGGGGCCGGTGGCTGGTCGTGGGCGCGGTGGCGCTGGCGACCGCGCTGGAGGTGAGCGAGACGGTGATCGGCCTCACGATCGTGGCGGTGGGCACCTCCGCTCCGGAGTTGGTCACCTCGATCGTCGCGGCGGTGCGGCGCCAGGCGGATGTCGCCCTGGGCAATGTGCTCGGCTCGAACATCTACAACATCCTCGGCATCGGGGGCGTCACCGCGCTGCTGGCCCCCACGACGGTGCCCGCGTCGATCGTGCGTTTCGACAATCTCGTGATGGTGGGCGTGTCGGCCCTGGCGATGGGGTTGGCGCGGACCGGCTACCGGATCGGCCGGCGGGAGGGAGTGACGTTGCTATGTGGGTACATCGCCTACGGCTGGGCGATCTGGCCGGTGTGAGCCGGGCCGAGGCCGTTGCCGCGGTCCAATCGCCGGCAGGGCCCGGACCGGTGCGCGCAGCCGCTTGGGGCGGGGCGCGACAGTGCGCGGACTCGTCCGGGAACCGGAGGCTGCGGCAGAAGACGGCGGAGGCGGGGTGCGACAGAAGGGGCACGCAGTGCCAACGGAGGCGGGCATGGCGGTCACGGCGGCCGCGGAGGGCAGGGCGGGGCGCAAGACGGATGGCGGCGGGCGCGGCACAGGTGGATCCGTTTCCACAGGGAAGTCGGACTGTTCGCCGCGGTCCGATGCGTGCAAAAAAAACGGGCCGCGGAAGCGGCCCGTTGCGAGAGGGAGAATGGCGTGTGTGACGCGGGATCAGTAGCGACGATTGCCGCCGCCGAAACCACCGCGGCGCTCGCCGCCGCCGAAGCCGCCGCGGCTGCCGCCACCACCGAAGGAACGGCCGGCGCCTTCCTCCTTCGGACGGGCTTCGTTCACGGTGAGCTCACGGCCGCCGAGGCTGGTGCCGTGCATCTTCTCGATGGCGAGCTTGGCCTCCTCGGCCGTGCTCATGGTGACGAAGGCGAAGCCGCGGGCCCGGCCCGAGAACTTGTCCATCGCGACATAGACGTCGCTGACGGTGCCGAATTGGCCGAAGGCCTCACGGAGGTCGCTCTCGGTCGTCTCAAAGGCCATATTGCCGACGTACAGTTTGGAATTGCTCATGGTATTATTTCGTCGATTCGCGTCCGATTGGCAGGCTGTTCCCGACCATCGGGTTTCGAATCATCCCAGAAGCGCTAACTCCAACCGACGATTCACCAGTAACTGTCTCTTAACGTAACTCTACGAAGGGCCGCAGTTGGGGGCTTTGCGGACGGAATGGCAATGGCAATCTGGACTTTTTTGGGGCACTGCGGCGCGGAGGGGGCGCCGGACGAGCGGGGCGGACAGCAGGCGGCGAAGGGCGGGCGACAGAGGAGAACGAAGGAAATGAAGGGCGAATGGCGCAGGGACGACGGCGGGGCCTCGCCACTCGCTCAGGTCGCCCGTCGGCGCAGCACCAACACGTTGCCGGCGAGACAGAGGGTGATGCCGACGGCGGTGCCGATCTGCCAGCGGAAGCCCTCGAAGAGCCCGGAGAGGAGCAACGCCACCACGGGGATCACGGCACCGGCATAGGCTGCGCGGTCGGCCCCGATGCGTCCGATGAGGGTGAGGTAGGCGCCGAACGCGAGGACCGAACCAAAGAGCGCGAGGAAACCCATCGAGAGGAGGTACGGCGCGGAGCTGTCGAACACGAAGGCGTCGCCCCGCAGCCACGCGTAGAGGGCGACGAGCGCCGCGCCATAGAACATGCCGAAGGCGTTGAGCTGCACCACGGGCAGTCCGCGGCGTTGGTTGCGCGCCGAGAGCAGTTGGCCCAGCGAGGCGGACAACGTGCCCACGACCGCGATTGCCAAGCCGGTGAGCGTGCGCGAGCCCGCAGTCTGATGGCCGAACTCGGGCAGGAAGATCAGCGTGACGCCGGCCACACCGAGCGCGGCACCCACGAGGATCGCCGGGCGCAGGGGCGTGTTGAAGAACAGGCGCGTGCCGAGAATGTTCAGGAAGAGGATGAGCGAGAACACCACCGCGACCAGGCCCGAGCTGATCTGCGTCTCCGCCACATAAACACACACGTAGTTCAGCCCGAAGAGCAGCAGCCCCTGCAGCGCCATGAGGATGTGTTCGCGGCCGGAGAAACGCAGCGGCAGCCGGCGCAGGCCGCACCAGCCGAAGAGCAACAGGCTCGCCAGCGCGAAACGGTAGGCCACCGACACCGTCGGCGGCACCGTCCCGAATTGGAAGGTGATGGCGATCCAGGTCGAACCCCAGATGAGAACGGTGGCGAGATAGAGGACGAGGTTGTTCATCGCAGTCCGGGCCCCAGTCCACGGGCGAAGACAAAGGCGCGCAATCTCGGGCCGGCACCTTCCCCAACGGCCGGCCTGGTCGGGAGTTCAAACCGCATCGCCGCGTCCCATCGCAACGCCCTTCGTCGCCGCCGTAGTGGGGCAATCCCCGGAGCGTGGAACCACTGATGGACAATGATCCGGAAGCGCTCGCGCGGAGGCGCAGAGGACGGACGAAGACGGCAGAGGACGGACGACGGTCTGGCAGTTCATCCTACTCGCTACCCGCTACTCGATGCTCGCTCCTGGCTTGGTCGCATCGAGCGCTGGACCGGCGAGGGCGGGGAAGGAGTTAGGAGCTAGAAGATAGGAGATAGAAGTCGGGCGGATGAAGGCCGTCGGCTGATGCTCCGTTCCGACTGCTCGGGTTCGTCTCCTAAATTCCAACTTCTAGCTCCTAACTTCTGCCTGAGGCGGGAAAGAGTTAGGAGCTAGAATCTAGGAGGTAGAAGTCGGGCGGAA
>JAEZSJ010000029.1 GCA_023443985.1 Verrucomicrobiota bacterium
CCGCCGGGGTGCGGCCCCGCTGCAGGTGGACGGGCGAGTCCGGCCGCAGCGCGCGGCCGCGCGGACCAAGCTCAGGCGCCGACGAGTTCCTTCACCCGGCGCTGCAGGCCGCCCGCATCGAAGGGCTTCGGCAGGAACGCGGAGGCGCCGGCCAGCTCCTGGTTCGCGTAGACGACATCGTCGGCGTAGCCGGAGGTGAACAAAATCTTGGTCTTCGGATACGCGTGAATCACCTTCCGGGCGAGCTCCATGCCGTCCATGTTCGGCATCACCAGGTCGGTGAGGAGCAGATCCGGGGCCTTGATCGCCCCGCTCTCCAGCGCGGCCCACGCCTGCACGCCGTCGCGGGCGGCGAACACTTCGTATCCGACTGCCAGCAACGCGTCCTGGAGGAGCTGCAGCGCGGCATCTTCATCGTCAACTACCAGGATGGTGGCCTTGTTCGGCATGGGATGGCAGATACTAGGTGGCGGGAGCGGTTTCAGAGAATCAGGAGAATCGGGCCGGACAAGCGCGAACTCGGCGGGCCGCCGGTCATAATCCCAGCGCGCGGCGGATCCCGTCGAGGATACGGCCGGGCTCCTGGGTCTTCTCGAGGAAGCCGCGGGCGCCGATGCTGACCGCCTCCTCGCGCAGGCGCGGCTCCGCAAGGCTCGAGATGAACAGGATCGGGATGTCGCCGAGGAACTTCCGGATGTTGCGGGCCACGACCAGGCCGCTCGTCCGCGGCAGCTTGATGTCCATCAGCACGAGGTCCGGGTGCAGGCGCCGCACCTCGCTCACGACCTTCCGCCCGTCGGGGGCGCTGCCGCACACCTCCATGGCGCTGTCGTGGTTGATCAGCGAACTCAGGCCCGCGACGAAGAACCGGTGGTCGTCGACGATGTACACGCGTTTGCGCGCAGATCCCGCGCCGCTGCCCGCATCGGTGCCGGCGGCCGCTGGCTCGTGGTCGACGCTCACGAGCAGACCAGGGAGATGTGGGGGGAAGCGCATGGCGCTGGGTGTCTCCAAGGATCGGCGAAATGCGTCGCCGTGCCTATCGGGGATTCCCTCTTTGCCCGCTACGCGGCGGCCTGAACTTGGCCTCGGCGTTGCGCTGGGCGGCCGGCACCGCGCGTCGCCGCCGTGCGACAGGTCCCGGAAAGCATGGCTTGCCGCGCGCCGGAAATTCGCAAAAACCGAGTCGGCGCATACCTACCCGTCTGCAGTCCCAATGACCAAGCCCTGTGCAAACTCGCGAGGTCGCCGCACCACCGGCGCCCACCCTGACCGCTCCGCGTCGGCAGACGGCAGCGCTTGTCTGGCGGATCTGCTCGCGGCGACCGGCTCACGCTGCGTACGGTTCGGCGCGGCGGAACTGGCGTCGGTGCAGGAGCACCCGGCCGCGTTCCCGACATTGTGCGCTGCCCCCGGCACCGACCTGCCGGAAGCGCAGCTCGCCCCCGGCGAGGGCCAACGGGTCGCGACGTTCCTCCGCGAACTCCCGCAGGCCGCCCTGCCCGCCTCGCTCGATTTCCGCGCCGGCGACGGCGAGACCAACCGCTGGTCGCGCCTGGTCGTGTTGCGCCGCGAGGGCACCGGCCGCGCCCGCCGTTTCAGTGGCGTGCTCACCGACATCTCGGCCTTCAAGCAGCTCGAGCGCGACATCCTCCAGATCAACGAGCGCGTGCAGAACCGCATCGGCCAGGAGCTGCACGACGATCTCTGTCAGGTGCTCGCCGGGCTGAGCTGCCTCACCCGGGTGCTCGAGAATCGCATCGCCCCGCGCCTGCCGGAGGAGGTCGACAATCTCCGCGAAATCAACCGCCAGCTCGTCGACGCAATGGACCGCACGCGGGCGTTGACGCACGGCCTCTACCCTGCCCGCATGCGCTCCGGCGATGCCCGGGCGGCGCTTCTTGAACTCGCCAAGGAGGTGGAAGTCCGATTTGGGGTGAAGGTACACGCCGCTTTCCGGGGTCGTTTCCCTGCCCACGCCGCCCAGGAGATCCTTCAAGTGTACCGCATCGCCCAAGAAGCCATCAGCAACGCCATCCGTCACGGGCGCGCCACGAGCATCGAGCTCGCGCTCGAGTCTGTCGGCGGCTTCATGCAACTTCGCGTGCAGGACAACGGCACCGGTCTCCCCAAGGTCGCCGCCCCCCAGCCCGGCATCGGTCTGCAGACCATGCAGCATCGCGCCGCCCAGATCGGCGGCACTCTCCACGTCGGCAACGCTCCGCGCCGCGGGGCTGTCGTCACCCTCCGCTACCATCCCGCAACCCACGTATGAAAAAAGGTCGGGAATTCACCACCACCCCCGCTGCTCCGGTCAACACGAAGACCCGCGTCTTCATCGTCGACGACCATCCGCTCCTGCGGAAAGGCCTCGGCGAACTCATCAACCAGCAGCTCGACATGATCATCTGCGGCGAGGCCGACGACGCGCCCGAGGCGCTCAAGGCCATTTGCCAGATCCAGCCCGACCTCGTCATCGTCGACATCTCGCTCAAGAGCCAGAACGGCATCGAGCTCATCAAGAACATCAAGGCCATCAACCCGTCCGTGCAGGTACTCGTCCTGTCGATGCACGACGAGTCGATCTACGCCCTGCGCGTCCTCAAGGCCGGTGCGAAGGCCTACGTGATGAAGCAGGAGGTCGTCGACAAGGTCATGGAGGCGATCCGCCGCATCCGCGCCGGCAAGGTCTTCGTCAGCGAACGCGTCGCCGCGCAGATGCTCAGCCAGGTCGTCGACGGCAACGATCCCTCGCGCAACTCGCCCGTCGACGCGCTCAGCGACCGGGAGCTCGAGATCGTCACGATGATCGGCAACGGCACGCCCACCCGCGAGATCGCCAAACGGTTGAGCATCTCGATCAAGACCGTCGAGTCCCACCGCGCCCACATCAAGGACAAGCTCAGCCTCACCAACGCCACTCAGCTCGTCCAGTGGTGCGTGCGCTGGGTCGAGGAGAACAAGGGCGCGATGCGCTGAACTCCCGCCCTGTCGACGCAGCGAAGCGGCCCCCGCGGGAGGCCGCTTCGTCGTTTTCCGGAGCCGTTGCCGGCGCCGATCAGTCGTCGCGCGAACCGCCGGTGAACGCGAGCAGCAGGTAAAGCAGCTGGCCGAGCGAGGAGACAAACGCCGCCACATAGGTGAGCGCCGCGGCGTTGAGCGTCTCGTCGACGCCGACCATCTCGTCGCGCCCGAGGATGCCCAGCCCGACGAGCTGCTGCTTCGCACGGCGGCTGGCGTCGAACTCGACGGGCAACGTCACGAGCTGGAAGAGCACCATCACCATCAGGGCGGCGAGGGCGATCGGCAGCAGGACCTTGAACAGCGCGCCGAGGAAGAAGAAACCGAAGCCGAGCAGGAGGTAGGTGATCGGCGCGGCGATCTGCACCGCCGGGACCATCAGCTGACGCACCTTCATCATCGCGTAGCCCTGCTTGTGCTGGATCGCGTGGCCGGCCTCGTGCGCCGCGACACCGAGCGCCGCAAGCGTGTCGCCGCGGTAGTTGTGCGACGACAGGGCCAGCCGCTTGTTGAGCGGGTCGTAGTGGTCGGTCAGATGGCCGTCGACCTCGACGATCGCCACATCGCGGATGCCGGCGCTCGCCATGACCGCCTCGGCCGCCTCGCGTCCGGTGATGCGGCCGCGCGAGCCGATCTGCGCGTTCTTCTGGTAGGCGCTCGAGATCTTGATCTGCGCGTAGATGCCGAGCACGAGCGGAACACCGATTAGGAGAAGCCAGTACATCATGGTGGGTGGTAGTTGGATTGGGAAGTGGATGGTCTGACAGCGCCCAGCAGCTTTCGTCCCGGCAACCTTGCTGGAATCGAACGCGCGAACGCGGGCGTACTCGTGGTTGAGCGCAAGGAACTTGCAACTCGAACTGGATCGCGGCTGGAAAATGCCGCCGCCGCTGTAACGTGCCGGGCCGTCACAACAGCGCGCCAAATCGTTCCGCGCGGGCGCGCGGCGCCGTCACTTCCGCTTGTTCAGCGCCGCGCTGAACCAGTCGCCGGTAAGCGACTGTTGCGAGGCCGGTTTGCCGCCGAAACCGCCGCCGCCCGGGCGCCCGCCGCCGAAGCCGCCGGGGCGATTGCCACCACCGGGGCCGTTGCGCGGGCCGCCCTGCCCGCCGGGACCAGCCGGCGTGCGCGGGCCGATCTGCGGGTTGCTGCGCATCGAGAGCGCGATGCGGTTGCGGGCCAGATCCACCTCGGTGACGGTCACCATCACCTTCTGCTGCGGTTTCACCACCTCGGCCGGATCCTTCACGAAGCTGTCGGCCAGCTGCGATACGTGCACGAGGCCGTCCTGGTGCACGCCGATGTCCACAAACGCGCCGAAGGCCGTCACATTGGTGACGATACCGGGCAGTTTCATGCCCGGCTTGAGGTCCTCGGGCTTGTGCACGGTCTCGTCGAATTTGAAGACCTCGAACTGCTTGCGCGGATCGCGACCGGGCTTCGCGAGCTCGGACAGGATGTCCTTGAGCGTCGGCAGGCCGACCTTCTCGGTCACGTAGTTCTCCGGCTTGATCTTGGCGCGCAGCGTGCCGTCGCGCACGAGGTCGGCCACGGTCACGCCGAGATCGGCGGCCATCTTCTCGACGATGGCGTAGCTCTCGGGATGCACCGCCGAGGCGTCGAGCGGGTTCTCCGCATCGCGGATACGGAGGAAACCGGCGGCCTGCTCGAAGGCCTTCGGCCCGAGGCGCGGCACCTCCAGCAGCTCGGCGCGCGACTTGAACGCGCCCTTCTCGTTGCGCCGCGCGACGATGGCGGCGGCGGTGGCGCTGTTGAGGCCCGAGACGTAGCTGAGGAGCTGTTTCGAGGCGGTGTTCACCTCCACGCCCACGCCGTTCACGCTCGAGACGACCACGTCGTCGAGCGAGCGCTTGAGCGCGGGCTGGTCGACGTCGTGCTGGTACTGGCCCACGCCGATGGACTTCGGGTCGAGCTTCACCAGCTCGGCCAGCGGATCCATCAGGCGGCGACCGATGGAAACGGCGCCGCGCACGGTGATGTCGTGGTCGGGGAACTCCTCGCGGGCGACCTCGCTCGCGGAATAGATCGACGCGCCGGACTCGTTGACCATCACGACGGCGATGTTGCCCGCCAGGCCGCACGCGCGCACGAACGCCTCGGTCTCGCGCCCCGCGGTGCCGTTGCCGATGGCGATGGCCTCGATCTGGAAGAGCTTCACGAAGCCGAGCAGCTTGTCCTTCGCCTCGGTCGGGTGGCGGTCGGGGTAGATGACGTCGTTGTGCAGGAGCTTCCCCTGGCGGTCGAGCATCACGACCTTGCAGCCGGTGCGGAAGCCCGGGTCGATCGCGAGCACGGCCTTCTGGCCGAGCGGCGAGGCGAGCAGCAGCTCGCGGAGGTTGTCGGCGAAGACCTTGATGCCGGCCTCGTCGGCCTTCTTCTTCGACTCCATGCGCATCTCGCCCTCCATCGCGGCAGAGAGCAGGCGCTTGAAACAATCCGCGATCGCGAGCCGCACCTGCGCGGTGCAGCTGCCGGTGCCGCGGGCGAACAGCCGGTCGAGCTCCGCATGCGCCAGCAGCTCATCCGGAAGCTGGATGCGCATGATCAGGAAGCCCTCCTTCTCGCCGCGGCGCATCGCCAGCACGCGGTGCGAGGGCGCCTTCGCGAGCGGTTCGCTCCACTCGAAGTAGTCCTTGAACTTCGCGCCCTCGGCCTCCTTGCCGATGATGACCTTCGAGGAGATCACCGCCTGCGCGCGGTAGAGCGCGCGCAGCTTCTCGCGCGCCGCGGCGTCGTCGCTCATGCGTTCGGCGAGGATGTCGCGGGCGCCGGCGAGCGCCTCGGCGGAGGTCTCGATCTTCGACTGCACGTTCTTGCCGTCGTCGGCCGTGTACTCGCGCCCGACATACTCGGCGGCGGCGGCCTCGGCGTCGGTGGCGGCGTCCTGCGCCCAGAGCAGCTCGGCGAGGGGCTCGAGGCCCTTCTCCTTCGCGATGGTGGCGCGGGTGCGCTTCTTCGGGCGGAAGGGGAGATAGAGATCCTCGAGCTTCGTGAGCGTCTCGGCGGCGGCGAGGGCGTTGTCGAGCTCGGGAGTGAGCAGGTTGCGCTCCTTGAGCGACGAAACAATGGCCGCGCGGCGGTCGTCGACGGCCTTCATCTGCTCGAGGCGGTCACGCACGGCGGTGACCTGCACCTCGTCCATCGTGCCGGTGGCCTCCTTGCGGTAGCGCGCGATGAAGGGCACCGTGGCGCCCTCGGCGATCAACTGCGCCGTGGCGGCGACCTGGAAAACTTTCAGATTCAGCTCCTGCGCAATGCGGAGCACGTGGTCGGGATTCGGCTGAGCCGCGGTCGTGGACATCGGGTTTTCGGGAAGCCGCCGAGTGCATCGCCCCGCGCCGGCCGGGCAAGGGCTATTTGCGCTAGTTTCCCGTGAACCCGGATTGACCCGGGCGGGGGATTGCGACCGGCGCCGCCCGCGGTGTTGCGCCCCGCGCTTTCGCGCCCAAGCCTTCGGGCATGCCATCCCCCGGCGACACCGCCGCGGACCTGCTCCGCGAGGCCGAACAACAGCTCACCGCGGCGGAGCGCACCGGCGATGCCGCGGCGTTGCGCCGCCTGCTCGCGCCCGACTTCGCCGGACATGATCTCCGCGGGTGCCCGACGACTCGCGAGACGTTCATCGCCGCCTTCACCTCGCCGGAGCTGCGGTTCGCCTCCCTGACGACCGACGCGGAGCATTTCCGCCTGATCGGTGATGTCGGCTTGGTCGGCGGCAACTCCCGGTGGCAGGTCCACGTCGGCGGCCAGCTTGTCGGCGGGATGGGACGCTTTCTGGACGTGTGGCATTGGCGCGCGGGCCGCTGGCAACTCACCGCCGCCGCCGTGACCGCCCGCGCCCCGTGAGCGGCGCACGCGGACTGTCCCAACGCGTCCGGTTCGAACACCCGCGCCTTCCCGATCATCCTCCGGAATCTCTCCTGCCCCATGAAATTCGAGCACTTCGCCCTCAACGTCACCGCTCCGCGCGCGATGGCCGCGTGGTACGCGCAACACGTCGGCTTCCAGATCCTGAAGGCCAGCACCACCGGCTCCCTCGCCCACTTCCTCGCCGACGAGACCGGCCGCGTCTGCCTCGAGCTCTACAGCAACCCTGCGGCTCCGGTTCCCGACTACGCCGCCCAGCCGGCACTCACCTTCCATTTCGCCGTTTTCACCCCCGACGCCAAGGCGCTGCGCGCCGCCCTCGTCGCCGCCGGCGCCACGCTGCTCACCGAGGAGACCACCGCCGACGGTTCCGTGCTCTGCATGCTCCGCGACCCCTGGGGCGTGGCGCTGCAGCTCTGCCAGCGCGCGACGCCGTTCCCGGGGTTCTGAGCCTCGGGTCCGCGTCGGCCGCCCTCATTCCGCGGCGCCGCGCTGCAACCGCTCCGGTGCCAGCGCCTCGGTGCTGAAACGCACCTCGCGGATCGCGCCGCGATACCACGAACGCCGGTCCTGCCGCGTGCCGAGCGAGATCCGCCCCGGCCCCAGCGGCGCGAACGCCACCTCGCCCTCGAGCTCCTTCACGCCGTCGACCCAGGCCGACATCGTCCGCCCGTCGTAGCGCAGGGCCACCCAGGTCCAGCGCCCCGCGGGATGGGTCCGGGTCCGGTCGAGGAGCGTGCGCTTCGCGTCGTCGCTCCGCAAAAACGTGTCGAGGCACCATGCCTCGGCGCCGACCATCCGCAGTTCGACCAGACCGCGCCGACCGGCCGCGTCCTCGACGTGGAAGAACCGCTGCTCCTCCGGCCCCCCGACCGCCGGTCGGATCAGCAGCTCGACCGTGAACGCCGTGCGCCCGGCCAGCGGATTCGCGGCGAGCCACAAGCCGTCGTCGATCCCGTCGAACACGATCCCCGGCCCGCCCTCGGTCTGCAGCAGGGACCGTGGTTCGCCGCCAATTTCCGGTGACAAGCCGGCGATCTGGCGCGGATCGTTCAGCGACCACACGAGCGTGTCACCAGCGGCGGCGCCCACCAACCCGCCCGCGCCCAGGAGGCACATCAGCCACTTTGTTCGGCGCATCATGGAACCACTCCACCCTTCACCCGGGATCGCGACAAGCTTCGCTCATTGAACCGCGCCGCCCGCCGCGCGAACATCGCCCCATCGTGCGCGGCCTTCCTTTCCTCTTCGCCCTCGTTCTGCTCCTCTCCGCCGCATCGGTGCCGGCCGCGGATGATCCGCTGGCCGGCCTTCAGCCCGGCCATCCACGCCTGCTCGTCGTCGGCGACACCTGGTGGGAACCGTTCAACGCCGCCCGCGCCACGCGCCCCGACTACGCCGCCTTCCTCGCCGAGAACGAGGACGCGGCGCGCGACATCCTCGCCCTGCCGGTGGTCGAGCATCGGCTAACCGGGCGGCGCCTCCTCCACGTCTCGCGCGCCGTGCTACAGCGCACGCTCACGCTTGTCCTCGCCTATCGCAGCTCCGGGGAGACCGTCTTCGCCGCCCGGGCTGAACAGGAGTTGCTCGCCGCCGCGCGTTTCCCCGACTGGAACCCCGACCACTTTCTCGATACAGCCGAGATGGCCGCCGCGGTCGCAATCGGCTACGACTGGCTCTTTGCCGCCCTCCGCCCCGAACGGCGCGTCGTTCTCCGCGAGGCGCTGGTCGAGAAGGCGCTCCGGCCCGGACTCGCGGTCGCAGCCACCGGCCGCGGCTGGCCCGTGGCGGAGAACAACTGGAACCAGGTCTGCTGGTCCGGCCTCGCGCTCGCGGCCCTCGCCGTGGCCGAGGACGAACCGCAACTCGCCCGCACCGCGCTCGCCGCGGCCAAGACCAACATCACCCATGGCCTGAAGCCCTACGCCCCCGATGGCGTGTATCCGGAAGGTCCCGGTTATTGGGGGTACGGCACCACCTATCAGGTGCTCCTGCTCGCGGCGCTCGACACCGCCCTCGGCACGGACTGGAACCTCGCCGCCGCGCCGGGCTTCCTGACCAGCGCGGGCGCCCAACTCCAGCTCACCGGCCCGAGCGGCACGCTCTTCAACTTCGCGGATTGTCGCGAGCCCGGCGCGTTGCAGCCGGCGTTGTTCTGGCTCGCCCGTCGTTACCGCGACCCGGGCCTCGTTCGCGGGCAGGAACGCCACCTCGGCGCCCGCCCCGCGGAACCGGCCGCACGCGAAGCCTACGACGAGACCGCGCGGTTCCGCCCGCTGCTCGCGCTCTGGTGGCCCGAGCGCGGCTTCACGTTGGCTCCGCCGCTCCCGCTCCACTGGTATGGACACGGCCCCAACCCCGTCGCCATTTTCCGGAGTTCCTGGACCGACCCCGAGGCGCTCTACCTCGCCGTCAAGGGCGGGCGCGCCGACATCTCGCACGCCCACATGGACGCCGGCGCGTTCGTACTCGAGGCGGGCGGAGTCCGCTGGGCGATCGACCTCGGCATGCAGGAGTACGAGTCGCTCGAGTCCCGCGGGATCGACCTCTGGAACCGGCGCCAGGACTCGCCGCGCTGGCGCGTGTTCCGGTTGAACAACCGCAGCCACAACACCCTCACGCTCGACGACCAGCTCCACCGTGTCGACGGTGCGGCGACGATCACCGTGTTCGCGGCCGGGTCGTCCGCGCCCGGCGCCACGGTCGACCTCTCACCCGTGTTCGCCGGACAAGCCGAACGCGCGACGCGCCGCTTCGAGGTCCGGGAGGACCGGCGAGTGCTCATACACGACTCGCTCGCCGGCCTCGCGCCGGGCACCTCCGTGCGCTGGGGCATGGCGACCCGCGCCACCGTCGAGTGCGCTGGCACACGCGCGACACTGCGGCAGGACGGCCGTTCCTTGCATGCGACTGTCGGCGCTGCGAACGGCGCGCACTTCGCCTCGCTGCCAGCGACGCCACCCGCCGAATACGACGCCCCCAATCCCGGCGTGACCCTGCTCGTCGTCGAGACCGCTGCGCCCGCTTCCGGCGCTCTCGAGATCGAAGTGGAGCTCTCGCTGGCGGAGTAGACACGCCCCCCCAACCATGCACGAGGTGCTCACCTTCCTCACCCGGCTCTACACGCAGGAGCCCTGGATCTATCTTTCCTGGCCGGCAGCGGCGATGATGCTCGGGACGTTTCTCGTCACCGTCTGGCCCGCCGCGCCCCAGTGCCTCGGCATCGTGCCGCGCACCGGCGCGGGCCTGATCGGAGTCGGCACGTCACCGTTTCTCCATGCCAACGCCGCGCACTTTCTGGCCAACCTGCCGCCATTCGTCGGCCTCGGTTATCTCGTGCTCCGGCGCGACGAGGGACGCTTCCTCGAGACCGCCGGCACGATCGCGCTCGCGACCGGCCTGCTGGTCTGGCTCGCCGCGCGCAAAGCCACGCATGTCGGCATGAGTGGGGTGATCTTCGGATTCCTCGGCTACCTCGTGGCCGTGGCGTGGTTCACCCGCGCCACGCCCGACCTGCTGGTCGGCGGCGGCGTGCTGCTCTTCTACGGCGGCATGCTCGCCGGCGTCGCGCCCGTGCGCGGCAGCACGTCCTGGGAATCCCACCTCTTCGGCCTCCTCGCCGGCATCGCGCGTGCGTGGTGGGAGCTGCGGTGAACGCGCGCCGGGCTGTTCATCTGAGGCGGCTTCTGCCCGCCCCGGAGCGGGAAGGCGCCGAACTGAGACAGCGCGCCCTGCCAAAGGTCGCGAGCGCCGAATAGACGCCCAGACCGAGACCGGCCAACGCGAGCCAGGCGCCGAGGCCGGAAGTCATCTCATCCGACAACACCGACATCCCCAGAGATGCGCCGATATAGACCGCGGCGATCAGCCCTGGAACCAGGATGAAGAGTCGAGGCAGCTATGTGATCCGGCGTTGGTTGAGCATGCTGAACACGAGGGCGAGCAGACCGGCGACGACAAAGAGCCAGATCGGCAGGTTCACATGGAAAAGGCTCACGTTTCCGCTGAAGCCAGTGGCGGGAATCGGCCGGCTCGGAACCATCCCCCACGCGTTGGCGCCGGCGTCGCCGCGCACAATCGCGAACCAGTTGAGCGGCAAGGAGAGCAGCAGGAACAAGATGCCGACTCCCGTACCCACTGCGCGGTTGTTCGCGTCGCGATTCATGGGGAGGACCGTATCGGCGCCACCGATCCAATCAAGGCCGTTCGTGCCCGCCCCTCGGGCGCCTAATCGGGTAGCCGGGGGAGGTTGCCTCCCCCAGCTCCCACACCACCGGACGTGCGGTTCACGCATCCGGCGGTTTCATCACCAGTGTGACTTGTCGCAGCGCGAGCTGCGACTCGATGGAGTGACTT